>JAJDZG010000022.1 GCA_022824765.1 Dehalococcoidia bacterium
CCGGTAGAACCCCGAGCCGCCAATCACAGCCAGCTGCGCAGTCGGTTCATCGCCTGACAAAGCAGACCATCCCTTCTCTCAGCCCCCTTGCCAACAAGCGGCCAGTCCCCATCCACTCTAATCGCCCCCCCGTCATTCCAGCTTGTCTGGAATCTCGCCCGCTCTCCCCCCAGCAAAAACGCACAAAGGAACCAAAGCCCAAACGCCGCCGAGACAACGCTCCACGACCCCCGCCGCGCCCTGATCCAGGACCCACTCCAACAGACCCTAATACTCCAGCAGACAAACCGCCTCCAGCGGACCAAGCCGCTCCCGACCATTCAGCTCCGCCAGCTCGATCAGGAACACAGCCGTCGACACCTCAGCGCCCGACTGCACGATCAGCTGAACCGCCGCCTCCGCGGTGCCGCCCGTCGCCAGCAGATCGTCAACCAGCGCCGCACGGGCGCCCGACCGCAACCCATCCGCGTGCATCTCAATCGTCGCCGACCCATACTCCAGGTCGTAGGACCGCGCGTACGTCTGCGACGGCAGCTTGCCCGCCTTCCGAATTGGCACGAACGGCAGCCCCAGACGCTGCGCGACCGGCGCACCAAAGATGAACCCCCGCGACTCGATCCCCACAATCGCATCCGCGCCCGCGCATTGCTCCGACATCCACGCGATCGCCGCCTCAAACGCCGACGGCTCACCCAGCAGCGGCGTGATGTCGCGGAACAGAATCCCCTCGATCGGAAAGTCCGGCACGGCGCGGATGTACTGCGCTACCAGGTCACCGGTGGTCGGCGTGTCCGTCATGCCTGCAGCCTATCGCCCACGCTGATCCTGCACACGTCATCCCGCACTTCACTGATACTCTGGCAATCAGAAGCGCAGCCGGTGAGCGGAGGCCGCGGTGGACGATCCACTCGCGTGGTCGGCGGACGATCAGGAACAAGCGCTGCGAACCATCGCGCCCTGGTACGACCTCGATTTCGGCCCGCTCTCGGCCGACATCGAGATGCTCCTCCAACTCACCGCGCCCGCCCAGACCGTGCTCGAACTCGGCGCCGGCAGCGGACGCATCGCCGTCAGCCTCGCAGAGGCCGGCCGCCAAATGACCGCCATCGATTCCTCCCCCGCAATGCTCAGCATCGGCGAGCCCCGCATGCGCGCCGCCAACGTCGATGTGCGTCGCGCTGACATGCGCTGCATGACCCCCATCGGCCAGTTCGACCGCGTCATCTGCGGACTCTCCAGCTTCCAGCACCTCCTCCGACGCAGCGATCAACTCGCCGCCCTGCGCAACGCGCGGCAGCACCTCGCGCCCGGCGGACAACTCATCATCGACTGGACCGCGCCGCGTCCCGACGATCTCGACCCGTCGCCGCCCCAACTGCGCCTCGAGTGGACCCGCCAGGCCCAGTCCGGCGCGCTCGTCACCAAGTCCGCGGCGCAAGAGCTCGCCCTCGATCGCGACTGCGGCGACCCTCTCGATCAGGCGCTACCCATCGCCTGGATCACCTACCAGTACGACGCCGTCGACCCCGACGGCGCCGTCCGACGCTCCCTCGCTCGATTCCCCCTCCGTGTCAACCTCAATGCCGGCGAAATGGCCGGCCTGCTCGCCCAAGCCGACCTCAAACCCATCGACTGGTTCGGCTCCTGGTTCTTCGCCCCGTCAGGCGACGGCGACCGACTGATCGTGCTCGCCGAGGCCGCGTCATGAGCGTCATCAGAACCGCAAGCTCCCTGCTCCTGTTCGCCGCCGCGATCTTCCTGATCGCCTGCGGCTCAAACCCCAACGAACACGTCCAATCGAACCAATTCTTCCGCCAACCTGCAGAGACTCAGACCTCCGCAGACCAATCCGCCGCGCAAGACAGCCAGCAACATAGCCAGCAAGCTCAGCAAGACGACCAGCAGCAGCAGGCAGAACCCGATCCGACCGCTCAAACAGACCAGCAAGCCGACCAGCCGCAAGCTGCACAAGCACAACAGCAGTCCGACCAATCCGACGACGCCGATCAGGCCGACGACGAGCCCGCCGCACCGCTCGAAACCTCCGACGACGTCGTCCGCCGCTACAACAATCCCTCCTACGGCTACTCCTTCGATCTGGTCTGCTCCCCCTTCTGCGATCCCAACTCCAACGGCATCGACCGCGTCTCCTTCCTCTCCGAGACCGGACGCGCCCTCATCGGCGTCGATGTCCTCGTCGACGACCAGTCGGACCTCGCCGACCAGCTGCGCGCGAACTTCGCCTTGGCCGACAACATCGAGTTCACCGCCCGCACCCAAACCACCACCGTCACCGGCGAGCCCGCCGAACGCTTCGACTGGGACGAGGACCGCCGCGCCACCGGCGGTTTCCAGGTTCGCTGGCATGCGCTCGTCGTCCGCGTCAATGATCTCGTCGTGATCCTCCGCGCCGGCGCCGTCATCGAGGACTACGAGGCAATCGCCCCAGCCCTCGAACGCGCGCTCGGCTCCTTCATCCTGCCCCTCGAACTCGGCGCACAGCCCGGACGCTACGACCGCTTCGACTTCCTGATCGAGTACGACCCAGACGATCCCGCCCAGGAATTCGGCCAACCAACCAGCAATCCACCAGCCGACGAGGCAGGCATCTTCGTCCTCCAATCCGCCTCGGCCCTCAAAGCCGTCCTCACCTGGCAGACGCTCGGCGCGGCCTTCTACGACGGCGACGCCGCCATCCAGCAGTCCCTCAGCGACTCGCTGGGCATCGAAAGCATCAACCTCACCGGCGACTATGGTGAGGTCGACGGCCAGCCCGCCCGCACCGGCGACACCGAAACCCAGTTCGGCGAGGGACTCGTGCAAATCCAGTCCTTCGCCTGGTACTGCCCCGGCAGCGGTCGCGAGTTCGCCCTCCACGTGCTCGACCCCGACGACCCGCTCGCCGTCGCGCTACCGTTGCTGGAGAGTTTCCGCTGTAGCGCCGACTAGTCCCGCTCCCATCCGAGGGTCCCATCAACATGGCCTCCCGTACCGATCCCCGTAACGCCAGCCGACCAATCACCGTCGCCCTCGACGCCATGGGCGGCGACAACGCCCCCGCCGTCGTCGTCTCCGGCGCACTCGCCGCCGTCCGCGAGCTGGACGTCGATATCGTCCTCGTCGGACGCGCCCGCGAGATCCGCAGCCTGCTCCCCGCCGCACAGCGCAACCTCCGCATTCAGGAAGCCTCCGAAGCCATCAGCATGGACGCCCCCCCGACCGCCGTCCGACGCATGCCCGACTCCTCCATCATGGTCGGACTCCGACTTCTCGCCGATGGCCAGGCCGACGCCTTCCTCTCCTTCGGCAACACCGGCGCCGTCATGGCCGGTTCCCTCTTCACCCTCGGCCGCATCCCCGGCGTCGCCCGACCAGCTCTCGGCGCCCTCTTCCGCAACGGACGCGGCAGCACCTCCCTGCTCCTCGACGTCGGCGCCAACGTCGAAGCTCGCCCGCAGCACCTCGCCCAATTCGCCACCATGGGACGCGCCTACGTCGAGCGCGTCCTCCGACACCGCAACCCCAGCGTCGGACTGCTCAACGTCGGCGAGGAACAAGCCAAAGGCACCAGCCTCCATCAAGAGACCTACGGACTGCTCGAGCGACAGGAACCCAACTTCGTCGGCAACATCGAAGGCAACCAGATGGTCGCCGGAGCCGCCGACGTCATCGTCTCCGATGGATTCACCGGCAACGTCGCCGTCAAACTCACCGAAGGCATCGTCGAGCAACTCTTCGGCGAGCTCAAGCGAAGCATCCAGGCCAACTGGCTGCACAGCGTCGGCGCATGGCTCATGCGCGGCGCATTCCAGGGACTCCGCGCACACTGGGACTACGCCAAAGTCGGCTCCGCTCCCCTCTTCGGCATCGAGGGCGCCGTCCTCGTCGGACACGGACGCGCCAACGACGAAGCCGTCACCAGCGGCATCCGCTCCGCACGCAGCGTCGTCGAAGCCGGCGTCGTCGACGCCATCCGCGACGCAGTCGCCGGCACCGCCCCCGTCGATGACGACCAGCCCTCCGCCAACCAGCAGCGCCAGCGTGAGGTGAGCGACACTTGGCGCTACGAACGACGCTGACTTCACCCCCGGCTCGAAGCATCCCGCTCCAATGCGGTACATTTGACCACACAGAACCACACAGAGCGCTGCACAACGGTCGCCCTGAACAACACAAATGGAGGACTGACATGGCGAAGCCGCAGGAAGTGACGGACGCGAGCTTTCAGGCTGACGTGAAGGACAGCGACCTGCCCGTCCTGGTCGACTTCTGGGCCCCCTGGTGCGGTCCCTGCCGAATGGTCGCCCCCATCGTCGACGAACTCTCCGACGAGTACGACGGCAAGGTCGCCTTCTACAAGCTCAACACCGACGAAAACCCCGGCATCGCCACCGAGTACGGGATCCGCAGCATCCCCACCTTGCTCGTCTTCAAGGACGGCGAAGTCGCCGGTCAGATCGTCGGCTTCCGACCCAAGAGCGACCTCGCCAAGCGCCTCGACGAAGTCCTCGCCTAACCCCACACACGCCTGGGCCTTCCTCCCGCCTTCGCTCCCCCTGCACAGCGGGAGCGCTTCGGCGTATCCTGCTCAGGTCACGTACTGAAATGAGGATTCCCCTATGAAGGTCGGCGTTCACTTCAACTTCCAGAACTACACGGACTGGGACCGCTTCGAGGCCCAGAACCGCGAACAGATGCCCATCTCCGACCAACAGGTCTACGAGGAAGACATCCACCTCGGCGGACTCGTCGAGCCGCTCGGCTTCGACTCCTACTGGTGCATCGACCACCACTTCTCCCCATACATCATGACCTCCGGCGCGCTCCAGAATCTCACCTACTTCGCCGGCAAGACCGAGCGCATCGACTTCGGCACCATGGTCATCGTCCTCCCCTGGTACGACCCCGTCGCCATCACCGAGCAAATCACCGTGCTCGACAACATGCTGCAGGGCCGCAAGCTCACCCTCGGCCTTGGACGCGGCGCCGCCAAGCGCGAATTCGACGCCTTCCGCTCACCCATGGGCGAATCCCGCGACCGATTCATGGAGTCGCTCGAAGTCGTCCGCAAAGGTCTCACCCAGGAGTTCTTCTCCCACGAAGGCGACTTCTACACCATCCCCGAGACCACCATCCGCCCCCGTCCCCGAAACCCCCAGCAGCTGCTCGACTCCATGCGCGTCGCCTGGATCTCCCCCGAAACCCTCGAAATCGCAGCCAACGCCGGGCTCGGCATGCTCTTCACCAACTCCAAGAAGTGGGAGGAATACCAGGTCGACGTCCAGCGCTTCAACGAAATCCGCGTCAACAACGGCTGGCAGCCCCGTCAGCCCACCGTCGTCGCCAACGTCGCCTGCTTCGACACCGAGGCAGAAGCCTGGGACGTCATCCTCCAGCACACCGGCGAGTTCCAGGAGAGCGTCGAGCGCCATTACAACTTCTCCGACTCCGCACGCTTTGCCGCCACCAAGGGCTACAAGTACTACGCCGAGTTCGGCAAGACCAACGAAAAGACGTCGCCCGAGCAGCGCGCACGCTTCGCCGCCACCCCGCAGGCCTGGGGAACCCCCGACCAGGTCATCGAAAAGCTCAAGCACATCCAGCAGATGACCGCCGCCGAAGAACTGATCTGCAACTTCCGCGTCTCCGGCGGCATGCCCGCCGACACCGCCGAGCGAAGCATGCGCCTGTTCGCCTCCGAAGTGCTGCCCGCCATCCACGACCTCGACGCCCAACTGCCCGAGGAACTCTCCGGCCGCCCCGCCCCCGTGCCGGCTGACTAGCGACATGCCCGACATGCCCGACGTGCAGCTGCATGGAGCGTGCGACCCCCAGTTCGAGGCCGTCCGCGACGCCTTCGCCGCCAACTGGTCCGACCACGACGAAGTCGGCGCATCAATCTGCGTCACCGTCGCCGGCGTGACCGTCGTCGACCTCTGGGGCGGCCACGCCGACGCCAAGCGGACTCGCGACTGGCAGCCCGACACCATCGCCAACGTCTACTCCACAACCAAAGGCATCGCGGCTGTCGCCGCAGCGATGCTCCTCGACCGAGGATCGCTCGACGTTGAACGCCCCGTCGTCGACATCTGGCCCCAGTTTGGCCAGTCCGGCAAGTCCGACATCCTGATTCGCCATCTGCTCACCCACGAAGCCGGCCTCGCCGCCGTCGACGAACACCTGCCCGACGCCGCCGTCCTCGATTGGGACCGAATGATCGCCGCCCTCGAACGTCAGACCCCAAACTGGCCGCCCGGCGAGCAAATGGGCTACCACGCCATCACCTACGGTTGGCTCGTCGGCGAGGTCATTCGGCGCATCGACGGCCGATCCTGCGGCCAATTCGTCCGCGACGAAATCGCCGAGCCGCTGGGCATCGACTTCTTCATCGGCCTGCCAGAGTCTGAAGACCCGCGCACCGCCGACCTCATCCAGGCGCCAGGCAGCGGACCAATCGGCGCCGCCCCGCCCGACAATCTGGCCGCCCGCGCGCTCAGCCTCGCGGCGCCACGACTCGCCGGCGACGTCAACTCGCGCGCTTGGCGCGCCGCCGAGCTGCCCGCTGCCAACGGACACGGCAACGCCCGCGCACTCGCCACCATCTACGGACAGCTATCGCAGGACGGCGGCCGCTTGCTCTCGGCCGACGCCCTCGAACGCTGCGGCCCGACCGAGCACGCCGCACGCGATGACCTGGTGCTCGGATTCCTCGTCCGCCGCTCGCTCGGCTTCATCCTCTCCACGCCCGGCGGACGCTACGACTGGGGGCCAAATCCTCGCACCTTCGGACACTCAGGCGCCGGCGGATCACTCGCCTTCGCCGACCCCGACGCTCAAATCGGCTTCGGCTACGTCATGAACCAGATGTCAGCCGGCCTCGGCGCCGACCCCCGCTGGAAACCAATGATCGACGCCGTCTACGCCAGCCTCTAGACGCATCAGCTACGCCGCAAGCCGACGACCGTCAGAATTCAGGTAGCTGCGCAGCAACTCGGCCCCCTGCGCCCGACGCTCCTCCGTCCAGCGAAACTCCCGCGCCAGCTCCAACGCCGGCTGACGCGTCCCCGCCGCAAACGGACCCGATGTCTCGTGAAACGTCCCGATGTGCACCCGCGACGCGCCAGCCTCCAGGATCCGTTCCGCAAACGACCGCGGATGACGCATCGGCAGCAGCGGCGCCACGTTCACCCGCGTCCTCAGTCCCGCCTCCGACAGCTCCCGCAGCGCCGCAAAACGCCGCTCGATGCTCGCGCACTGCGGCTCGAACTTGCGCCGAACCGCATCGTCGTCCGTCGTGATCGTGACCGTCACCGAGATGCGCTCAAACTCGCCGAACAGGTCAATGTCCCGCGTCACCAACGGACTCCGCGTCAACACCGATAGATGCACGCCACGCTGCTGCAAGATCGGCAGCAGCGACCGCGTCAGCTCCAGACGCTGCTCAATCGGCTGGTACGGATCCGTCGCGCTGCTCATCAGCACCCGCGCCCCGCGCAAATCCTGCCGCGACCCGCGCAGCTTCGCAATCGCATTCGTCTTCACCCGAACCCACTCACCCCAACGCTCCCGCTGCGCCTCCTCCGCCACGAAAAACGCCGCATAGCAGTATGTGCACGCGAACGTGCAGCCCTGATACGGATTGATCACAAAGTCCAAATCCGACAACCGCCCCGTCGGACGCGACAGGATCGACGCCGAGTCGGCATAGATCACGTCAGCGCCGCCCAAGGACTCAGGACGGGCAGTGGACGGGTTCGGATCAAAGAGCGACATCTGCAACATGCGTTCAGAGTAATACAGATGTTCTGCTAGCGCAACCCGTCCACCTTCAGCTGCCCAACCTCCGAAATCGCCGATTCGACCCGCTCCGCAAGCTCGTCAAAGCTGCAACGCGACGCAAACCCCCGCAACGGATTAAGGCCAATCGTCTTCTGCCCCGCCGGAAGATCATCCGAGCCGACGACATAAAACTCCCACTGGTCGCTGCGGCGCTGATCGGCCGTTGCAGGATCGCAGTTGCCATGCCAGGCGAACACGTACACGTCGGCGTGACGCATCTCGCCTGTCTCGACGCTCCGCTCCGCCTCGCCGTCCCAGTAGCCCGTCCGCGGCCTGATGTCGAAGGAAGCGCTGCTCTTGACCATGCCTGCCGTCGATGAGCGTGGACTCCAGGACTGCAGGCAGCTCGACTGCTTGACCTCGATTCGAGCACGACTGCTCTGATGCTCAAGATCCCACGCATCCCAGGTCGCCGTCAGGCTCCAGCGTGGGTCGACGCTGTGCATCGCCAGTTCGACCATGCACTCGACATACACGCCACGTTCCACGTTGCCGATGATCGGCTGGTCGTAGACGCGCGACGCCAGCCGCTCAACCACCTGTTGGTGGATCAGGCGGTCGACCGCGAGCTGTCTGACGGTCAGACTCACCGAGCGCCACGAATCAGCTGACCCGGACGCGCGCCCGTCTCCTCCCCGTCGCGACTGATCACCTCGCCGCTCACGATCGTCACCTTGTAGCCCCGCGACTTCTGGATCAGCCGCATCGCCTCCGTCGGCAGATCGTGCACCGCCTGCGGAGGCTCCAGCTGAAGCGCCTCGTAATCGATCACGTTGACATCGCCCTTCTTACCCACCTCCAGCGTGCCCCGATCACCCAGCCCGTACAGCTCCGCCGTGTCCTGCGTCATCCGCTTCACGACCCACTCCAGCGGCAGACGCTCCCCGCGCGACCGGTCCCGCGACCAGTGCGTCAGCATGAACGTCGGCATCGACGCGTCGCAGATCACCCCGCAATGCGCCCCGCCGTCCGACAGCCCCATCGCCACGCGCGGATGCAGCATCATCTCCCGCGTCGCATCCAGATTCCCGTTCGCGTAGTTGAACAGCGGCGCGAACAGCACCTGCTCGCCCTCCCCCTGCGCGAGGAAGTCGTACGCAAACTCCAACGCCGTCTGACCAGCCGCCGCCGCCTGAGCAGCGACCGATTCCTCAGCATCAGGCTCGTAGTTGGGCGGATCGGTCATCGGGTACAGCTTGTCCCACATGACAAAGCCGAGCGCCGCGTCGGGCGAGTCAACCTCTCCCAAAATCCGCTCGCGACGCTGTGGATCGCGCATCGCCGCAGCCCGCTCCGACCAGTCAAGCTCGTCCAGTTCGCGGTAGCTCGCCGAGTGGATGAACGGGTGCCGACCGCGCAGCGTCAGCAGGATCGAGATGCCCCGCGCCGCCACCTGCGGATACAGCTCCGCACCGTCCTCCAACGCCTCCAGCGACCGATCCAGCGCGTCCCGCCATGCGTCGGGATCGTTGTCGAACTGCACCATCGCGAAGCTCACCGGACGCTCGATCTCCGCCGACAGCTTGCGCATCCACGCGATCTCCAGCTCCGGCGCATTCGCGTCGTCCCCCGTCACCCCAGCCGGCGCCACCTCATAGACCCCCGTGCCAACCTCCTTGAGCGCTCCGCCAATCCCGAACAACTCATCCTCCGCCGCAAACGTGCCGGGAACCGGCTCACCATCAATCGCCCGGTGCGCAAGCGTCCGCGACGTCGAGAACCCCAGCGCCCCAGCCTCGATGCCTTCCTTGACGATCGCCGCCATCTCCTGGATGTCCTCGGGATTGGCGTCCTCGTTGCGTGCCCCGCGGTCGCCCATCACGTACGCGCGCACCGCCCCATGCGGGACCTGCGTGCCGATGTCAATCGCCTTCGGCAGCCGATCGAGAAAATCGAGATACTCCGGGAACGACTCCCAGCCCCACTCCATGCCCTCCGCCAACGCCGACCCGGGTATGTCCTCCACGCCCTCCATCAAACCGATCAACCAGTCGCGACGGTTGGGCGCGGCCGGCGCAAAGCCAACCCCGCAGTTGCCCATCACCACCGTGGTGACCCCATGCCAAAACGACGGCGTCAACAGCGGATCCCACGTAATCTGACCGTCGAAGTGCGTGTGGATGTCGACGAAGCCAGGCGTCACAATCATGCCAGCCGCGTCAATCTCCTCGCGGCCCAGGTCGTTGACCTCGCCAACCGCCGTCACCACCCCATCGTCAATGGCCAGGTCAGCCTCGCGCGCCGCCGCGCCGGTACCGTCAACGAGAAGTCCGTTGCGAATCACGAGATCGTGCATGTTGCCTGCCTTCCAGCGGGTGTCAATTCATCCCCTGCCTAACGCAGGGGTCTGTTCGGGTGCATGTCGCCCGCCTTCCAGCGGGAACCCCCTTCATCCCCTGCTTAACGCAGGGGTCTGCTCGGGTGCAGTATCGCAGATTCCCAACGACCAGCGTCGTTACCGTCGTTCCTCACGCTCCAGCTCAGGAGCAACCGCCAGAAACGGAAACAGCGCGATGAACGTCAACAGGCTCGCCAATCCCCAACGCACCGCGTCGCGGCCCTTGATCCGCGCCAGCCATCCAGCCAACGCCGCATAGCCGATCCACAGCACACCCCACGTCCAGCCGACCGTGTCCGCGAAGTCGTCAGGCTCGTCTGCGCTCTCAACCTCGCTGGTCGCCGGCTCATCCTGGTTGTCGCCCACGTAGTTGATCAGCACCACCACAAACGGAATCCAGATCGCATAGATCAGCAACGCCACCGCAAGCCGGTCGCGCGGCCACAGCCGACGGCGCAGACTGATCATCGCCTTACCGCTGGTGGACCAGCGGCTCGCCCGGAATCGGCGACCGCGCATGAACCACGTAGTCGCTGCGGATCGATCCGATGTACAGGTCGCACATGTCGTCGCCGCCCCAGCTCACGTTCGTCGGAGCCTGCATGATCTCACCCTCGAGATCCTCAATCATCGTCACCACCTCAAACTGCGGCGTGATCGCCACCACCTTGTTCGACATCGGCAGCGTCACCCACAGATTGCCCTCCTGATCGAAGCCGCAGCCGTCCGTCAGTCCCAGCTCGCCACGCTGCTCCGCGCTCAGCGGCCGCGACGCCCCCAACTCTGCCATCGTCTTCCCCAACTGCGGACCGTACACCGACGGCTCGCCGACCGAGCCGTCCGCGTTGATCGGATAGCGCAGCACGTGACAGCCCGTCGTCGAACAGACGTAGGCGTTCTGCTCCTGCGGGTCCAGCGTGACCCCGTTGGCGAACAGAATCTCCGTCGCCAGCATCGTCAGCGACCCATCCGTCTCAATCCGAAACAGGAATCCGTCCGGATCGCCCGTAAACGCGCCGCCGCCCGACCGCGACGTCGAATGCGTCACCCAGATGCGACCCTCAGAATCAACATGCGGGTAGTTGGATGCGACCAACGGAATCCCCTCAATCTCGTCTGCCAGCACCTCGATCTCGCCCGTCTCAACGTCCAACCGCTGCACCGGCCCCGTCCCGCCGTCGCCCTCCAGACCGCCGACATTGGCGATGATGATCCGCCCTTGCGCGTCCATGTTGTTGCCGTTGGGAGCGCCGCCCGCGTTGCCGACCCGATGGAGCGTGCCGTCAGCCAACGCTTCAGCCGCCGCTGACGCCTGGTCCGACATCCACACGCGACCGTCCCGTGACACGACCACGTCCTCCGGCCGTTGCACGCCGACGCCCACTTTGCTGAGCTGATCCTTGCCGATTGGGGTGAGCGGCATGCAGTCCTCCTCCAGCCAGAGCGCGATACCCGCAGGCTACCGCCCCATGGAGATTCCCGCCCGCGAATCATCACTCATCCACGAACGCATCCGCGCCGGGACAGCGATCCAACAGCACACACTCATCGCATCGCGGTCGTTGCTTGTGACAAACCCGCCGGCCGTGCCGGATCAGCGTGACGTGGAAATCGTAGTACCGCTCCGACGGCAGCTGCGCCTCCAGCAGGTCGTGAGCCGCGACGGCCCCAACCTTCGCTCCGATCAACCCCAATCGCTGCGCCACCCGGTGCACGTGCGTATCGACCGGCAGCGCCGCACGACCCAGCGAGAACAACAACACGCAGGCAGCCGTCTTGGGACCCACCCCCGGCAGCGAGGTCAGCCACGACTTCGCCTCCCCAATCGGCATCTCCGCCAGACGCGACGCGTCCCATTCCGGACCCAATCGCTCTCGAAGCTGCGCCAGCAGCGCCTGCATCCGAGGCGCCTTCGTCTGCGCCAAGCCGCCCGGACGGATCGTCTCCTCCAACTCCGACAGCGGAGCCGCCAGCACCGCATCCCAATCCCGGTAACGCAGCAGCAACTGCTGGAACGCCCGCCCCGAATTCGTGTCCGATGTGTTCTGCGAGAGCAGCGTCAGCACCAGCTCAGTCACCGGATCGCCGCTCGGACGCCACGGCGTCAACGGCGCCTCCCGCACGAGCCGCTTCACAATCGCCGTCGGGCGAAGCGGCTGCGCACTACGCCGTCGACGAGCCATCATCGATTCCACGCTTGTCAGTCCTCAAAGTCGCCCCCACGACGCCACAGGCCAGCCAGATGAGCAGGACTACGATGATCTCCATGCTCGAGTTCAATCTCTCCAGAGCGGCGGACGCTCCACCCGCCAGTTGCTCGGAACGGATGCAGCACCCGGCTGCTCAGCACGCCGGCGCCGTTGCGGCGCTGTTGTACCCGGTTGCAGCGTTTGCTTCATCTTCGCAGAGAGATCCTGTTCCGTTGCCAGCGCCTCCTCCGCCTTGCGGCGGCGCTCGGCCTCATGCTCCGCCGCTCTCCGCTCCGCGCGAAGGCGCTCGACGATCGCCCGCTCAGGCCGACGCTTCCCCTCCTCTTCTGCCCGCTTCAGGCGCTGAAACTCGGCTTCCAGCAGCGCCCGATCCTCTGGCGCCGCGTCCTCCCACCGCCGAGAGCGGATGTACTGCTCTTCAGCGAACCGCCGACTCCTGGCCTCTCGCAAGTCCAGCTTCTCTTGGGCCTCTCGCCTCCGGCGACGCGCTCGCTCGTCGCGTTGTTTCGCCTCCTCGGTGCCACTTCCGACCAACCACGGAACCAGCAGTCCAATCGGCCCGAGCACGAAGACAAACGGGCAGAGAAGGAACACAATTCCCAAGACGCCGATGATATCCACATCACCGGCATCGGAAGCCGCCATCGCCAGCGTGATCAACGCCGCGAGCCCGCCCAAGCCAAACCACAGGACCAGAATCGTGATCAGAACGTCCATCGTGGCGCCCGCTCGTTCCCCAGCTCACTGACCGCCGCGCCGAGCCGAACCGTCAGGCGCGGCCCGATCCA
>JAJDZG010000002.1 GCA_022824765.1 Dehalococcoidia bacterium
CCGCCCCGTACCCCAACGCCTCCAGCAGCGCCTCCGTGTCCTGACCGCGCGTCGGCGCCCCGCCTCGGATGCGGCCTGGTGTCGCCGAGAGCTTGGCCGCGATCCCCGCCTGGCGCATCCTGCCCCCTTCAGGCGTGGGAACCTCGACGACCATCTCACGGGCGATGTTGTGCTCGTCCTGCAGGGCCTCCTCCAGCGACAGCACCGGCTTGGCACACACGTCCACATCGTTCAGCAGCACATGCCACTCGTCCGCGCTGCGCGTCTTGAACGCAGCGGCGAAGGCGGCCCGAATCTCTTCGCGCCGCGCAGCATCCGTCGTGCCCTGATCCTCGATGAACGCCTCCAGACCCAGCGCACGGCAGAGATTGGCGTAGAAGTACGGCTCCATCGACCCCACCGAAAACCAGCGGCCGTCCGACGTCTCGTACACCTGGTAATGCGGCTCGCCGCCGTTCAGCACGTGCCGGGCCGGACGCATGTCGGCGCCCGCGCCCTCATAGCCGGCGAGCGCAGACGTGATCAAGGACATCGATCCGTCCGACATCCCCAGATCGATGTACTGCCCCTCTCCCGTACGCTCACGTGCCTGCAGCGCACAGACGATCGCGAACGCCGCCATCAATCCGCCCCCCGCGAAGTCGGCGATGATGTTGACCGGTATCGACGGCCGACCGCCAGCCGCATAGTCGCCGATCATCCCCAACGCCCCGCTGGCCGCGATGTAGTTGATGTCATGGCCCACGTGCGACGCGTACGGACCCGTCTGGCCAAAGCCCGACAGCGAGCAGTACACCAGGCGCGAATTGCGCGCCGACAGCGTCTCCCAGTCGACGCCCAGCCGCGTCACCACGCCTGGCCGAAACCCCTCCAGCACAACATCGGCGCTGTCCGCAAGCTGGTAGAAAATCTCCCGCGCGGCGTCATCCTTGAGATTCAGCCCAATCGACCGCTTGCCGCGACCCAGCGCATAGGAGGAGTAGCGCCGACGCTCCTCGTTGGGATCGCGCGAGAGGTCGCGCCGCCCCTGCGGGCGGCCCGCCTGCTCAACCAGGATCACCTCCGCCCCCATATCGGCCAGCAGCATCGAGCAGTACGGCCCCGGCGCCAGCGCCGAGAGGTCGACCACTCGAATCCCGTCCAGCGGCCCATCCAGCGTCGTCATGGCGTCCTCCTCCGTAATCGGCGATCTGTGATCGGCGATGAACGCAGATTATTCGAGCGCCGCAGAGCCGCCGCGCAGCCGTACCTGGAATATCCAGAGGCAAGCGAGCCCCGTGATCGAGATCGGAATGATCACCAGCGCATGCAAGACCGCGGCGTATGCCACCGCCGCAGACTCGGCCGCGCCCGTCTCGACCGAGCCAAGCGTCGGCAGCCAGATCAACAGCGTCGCCTTCGTCGCCCACTCGAACGGACCCACCCCGCCAGCGGTCGACGGCGCGGTGATCAGCAAGTTCGCCGCCGCCGCCACCAACAGATAGACCGCAAATGGCAGACCCAAATGAAACGCCTGCCCGACCATCCAGTACATCAGCGCCTCGAGCGCCCACGCAACGAGGCTCGCTGCCAATGCACCCTCGACCTGGCGTCGATTCGCCTGCGCCGCCATCCCCGTGATCAGCGGCCCCAGCCAACTCCATTCCCGCTCCGACTGTCCAGGCAGCCGCCGCAGCAATCCGCCGATCAGCGACTCGGCCCGCTGCGGACGCCGCGCGATCGCCCCGAACAGCAGGAACGCGCCGCTGATGCCGAAGACCAGGAATGCCATCGCCGCGGTCAGCTCCGCGCCCGCGTCGGTCATCCCCCACAACCCAACCAGGCTCGCCGCGACTCCCACCACGAGAAAGACCGTCAGCATCAGGCCGTCGTAGACCCGCGTCATGAAGATGCTCGACAGTCCTGACAGGCGGGAGATGCCGTGCCGCTGATACAGCACGTGCGCGCGGACGAACTCGCCCGCCCGCAGCGGCAGCACGTTGTTGACCCCAAACCCGATCGCCACGATCGGAAACAGCCGCCACCACGCAATGTCCTGGATATGCAGCAACAGCCAGTGCCAGCGCCAGGCCCGTGCCGCAATGCCAGCGAAGTACACCACCAACGCCGGCCCGATCCACCACGCCGACACGTCGCTGAACGCGCGTCCGATCTCGTCCCACTCCGCGTTGCGCAGGAACAGCACCAGGAACGCCGTGCTGCCGCCCAGCCCCAGCGCAAGCCGCAGCGGTCGTCCCACACGACCCCTCAGCCCGCCGGGCAGCTTGATCGTCCTCAGGGACATGGCTCACTCCGCCGTCACACGGAGGCTAGCCAGCCTCGATCCGCGAAGGCGGCAGACGTAGCGCCTCACGCAGCCACTGGCGCGCTCGCTGCGAGAACGCGACCAGCTGCGTCCGTCGCCACGCGAGCTGGATTCGTGCGTAGCGCACCCCCTCGACCACGCCGCACGCAATCAACGCAACCGCCGCGCCCGCCATGATGTCGGCGATGTAGTGCTCACCCAGATAGACCAGCGAAAATGCCAGCGACCCCGAGTACATCAGCGCCACGCCAACCAACCTCCACGACCGCACCAGCACCCCGACACCGACCACCACGAACGACGCCGCAAAATGCAACGACGGCATCGCTGCCGTTGGATTCGGCTCCGCCATCGCTTCGAACGCCCACGCGTAGAATCCCTCCCCCAGCAGCGCCGGTCCGACCGCGTGCATCCCGCGCACGACGCCGCTGATCAGTCCCTGCTCGGCCGCCATCCAGGGCGGCGCCGTGGGAACCGTGAAGTACAACGCGAGACCCAGATAGAACGTCAAGGCCACGATGATCGTCACCCGCCACGCATACTTGCGGGCCAGCAACCAGACGCCCAGCACCGCCGCGTGGGGAAACACGAACCACGTCCAATGCACAATCGCCGAGAACACCGCCGCGAATCCAGGATCCGACGCCGCCCCGCCGATCCGCGCCTGCAACCACGCCGACGGTGTCACGCCGGCGAACATCCACAGCTCCCAGTCAATCACATACGCCGTCAAGATCGGCAGGCCCGTCTCGTCGGCTGCATCGCGCATCTGGATGAAGAAGAACATCGACACGATGTAGGCCAGCAGCACACCCCAGCTCTCCGACCAGCGGCGCGCGATCACAAACGCGCCAACCACCGCCACCCCGCCCAACGGCGCAAACACCACCGGTTCCAGCGAAATCGTCTGGCGCAACAGTAGCGCGAACAGACCGACCGACAGCGCCGTCCAGCTCACGACGCCAACGACGTCGGAGCGGCTCATCGCCCGCCACTGTCTGACTTGTGTTCCGCGCACGCAGTTGCACCCTCTGCACCATCGCGAGCTATCCCAACATCTTAGCGACTTTCCCCGACGAGGCGCGCGCCCTGAAACACGGCCCGGATCAGGGACCGTCATCACCCGCATCGTCGTCGGCCAGCCACTCGGATATCCAGCGCGCGATTGAGCGGTCGTCGGTCAGCGCCGACGCCGCCCGCGCGATGTCGCAGTTGTCCGCCGCGCCGCTCGGCATCCGCAACGACCCATTCGGCTCGCCCGTGATCTCAATCGACGCGAACAGGAACATCACCACCCCGTCCTGCGCAAACACCAGCAGCTGCGACCGCACGCATATGCCGCTGTGTCCGTGCAACAGCTCGACCGCCAGGGCCGCCTCGCCCAGCTCCGGCGTCTCCATCCGGCTCGCCGCGTAACGCTCGTGGTGGCGGACGAGTTCACGCGCCAGCGATCCATCATCAGAAGGATCCTGCTCCGCCGCGTACTCGACCCATGCCGTCGCGCCCTCGAACGTCTCGTCGGTGAAGATGTGCAGCCAGAACGTCTCGCCAGTCGGTGAGTCCGCAGCAGCCGAGTACAGATTGCCGCTCGCAAATCGGGCCCGCTCCGGCAGCTCCGCCAGCACCGGATCGCGCGACGCCAACAGCCAATCCGACAGCCCGGCCTCGATCGGTTGTCTGACCAGGTGCTCGCCGATCACCGCGGCCGGAATGTCCAGCACCCGCTCTCGCAGACCAGACGCCTCAGCATCCGATTGCTCCTCCTGCTCCTCGACCTGCGGAGTCTCCGTTTGCTCAGCCGTCTGGGCTTCGTCGCCGCCGCACGCGCTAATCCACAGACAGACCACCGACAACACCAGCAGCAACCGGGCCGCGTGCTCAGCCATTTCTGCGCCGCTCTCCACCGACCGTCTGGCCGGCAGCTTCGACCCCGCCGCCGTCCATACCAGCCGCCGATTCCGACCTCAACGCCCCATCCTCGACCTCAGCCTCGACCTCACTCTCGACGCGGTGCAAGACAATGTGAAAGGTCGTGCCCTGACCCTCTTCGCTCGAAACCCGAATCTCCCCGCCCTGCGCGCGCACCAGCTCCCGCGCGATCGCCAGACCCAGACCAGTACCGCCCTGCGCTCCCGGTCGATCTGACTTGTAGTAGCGATCGAACAGGTTGGGAATCGCCTCCTCAGGAATCCCGACGCCCGTGTCGGCGACCGCGATCGACGCGCTCGACGCGCTCTCGCGACGCGCGCTCAGCTGAACCTGTCCCCCCTGCGGCGTGTGCCGCAGCGCATTGTCGACGAGATTGCCCAACACCTGATCGAGCCGATCCCAGTCGCCAAGCACATCGCCCACGTCCGACGGCGCCACCGACAGCTGCACATCCAGCTCCTGCGCGCGCAGCGTGAACAGGTCCCCCACGTGATCCAGCAACGCCGACACATCCACCGGCGCGGACTCCACGTGCACCTGTCCCGACTCAATCCGCGACAAATCCAGCAGTCCCTCGACGAGCCGTAACAAGCGGCGCGACTCGTCCTCGATGATCCGGTACGCGTTGGGCTGTTCACCCGCGCTGACAATGTCGTCGAGCAGCGCCTGACTGAACCCATTGATCGACGTCAACGGCGTCTGCAAGTCATGCGAGACGTTCGCCAGAAAGTCGCGCAACGCCGTCTGCTGACGCTCTACTTCCTCCGTCATCTGGTTGAAGGAGTGAGCCAGGTCCTGCGCCTCGAGCGATCCGCCCACGTCGACCCGTTGCTGCAGCTGTCCCCGCGCAACGCTGCGCGCCGCGGCCGCCACCCGCTGAATCGGACGATAGATCGACCGCGAAACGAGGAATCCGACCAGCGATGCCGTCACCAGCGCCACCAGCCCCGCGATCAGCAGCAGCGGCGCCAGATCACTCAGCACCGCCGCGCGGCCCTCCCCCACCAGGCCCACCGCGACGCAGCAGAATCCCTGCCTCGCTTGATCCGCTTCGGGCAGACTGGTCAGCACATACGTCAGCCGCTCGCCATCCGCCGTCGTGACCACCCCCTGCGCAATCCGCTCCGTGTTCAGCGCAGCAAAGTCCAGCGGCAGCGTCTCGCCCAGGAAGCGGTTGCTGCTCTCGAACGCCCGCACCACCTCGCCCCCTGAGCTGAGGCCAAAGACCGGCACGTCCAGCTCCTCCGCCAGTGACCCGCGCAAACTCTGCGCCGAGATGAAGCTGTCAAGATCAAACTCCGTCGTCTCGCCCTCCGACGAAAACAGGTCGCGATCCCAGACCGTCGCCAGCTCCCGCAGCCGCGACTGATCAACGCTGTCCTGGTATCCCCCCAACAACAAAAAGCCAATCAAGCCCACCACCACCAGCGTCAGCGCGACGATCGCCACGAGCGTCACATAGATGCGCGAGCGGATCGTCTGGAACTGCAGCCGCGGCAGCCCCAACAGGCGCAGCGCCGCCTGCGCGCTTGCTCGTACGCGGAATAGCCAGGAACGCTGATTGGGCAGAATGCGCGAACTCATTGGCGCGTCGTCGGCTCTGTCCGCCGGGCGCGGTCAGCCAGCGTCGCCATTGGCCGCCAGCACGGCGTCGTCCGAGCCCAATGCGCCCGAACGCAGCGTCAGCTTGTAGCCCACGCCGCGCAGCGTCTCGATCTGCAGATCGCTGTCCTTCAAGTGACGACGCAGGTGGTTGATGTGCACATCGACCGTCCGCGTCTCACCGCTGAAGGTGTAGCCCCAGACGAGCGACAACAACTGCTCCCGAGACATCACCGCCTGCAGATTCTGGGCCAGCGCGAACAGCAGATCGAACTCCTTCGTGCGGAGATTCAGCGGCTCCTCGCCCAGCATCCCCTCACGCGTCTGACGATTCAGGGTCAGGCTGCCGACCGTCACCTTCACGCCCGACCGTGAGATCCCATCCGCGCGGCGCAGGATCGCCTTGACCCGCGCCACCAACTCCCGCGGGTTGAACGGCTTCGTCAGGTAGTCGTCCGCGCCCAGCTCGAGACCAGCCACCTTGACCGCATCCTCGCGCCGCACCGTCAACATCAGAATCGGCACGTCGGAGTCCTGGCGGATGCCCTTCGTCACCTCAAAGCCGTCCATCTCCGGCATCATCAAGTCCAGCACCACCAGATCAGGACGCAGCATCAGCGCCTTATCCAGCGCCTCGCGACCGTTCGACGCGAACTCGAGCTCGTAGCCCTCGCGCGACAGATACAGGCGCACCAACTCGCGAATGTGCGGCTCGTCGTCGGCAATCAGAATCTTCATGACATTCCACCCGCCGGCCAATCGGATTTCACTATAGAACGTCTACGTCCATTCCACAGCAGCACTGCTCACTCATCTGTGACCGACAGCTCCGACACCGACCAGATCGCAGAGTTCACCAATAGGTTGATTGATAACCTGTGCTCAGCACAGCCATGAGGAGGCCCCTATGCCCCGACGTGACGTACCCGCCGGTGTCGAAGTCCGCGCCGCCAATCCTGAAGAGATGGAAGACTTCCGCTTCGTCGCCAACCTCGCCCTCGGCGAGCACGGCAACCCCAAGCGCGACCCGGTCACCTTCTTGCAACCCGAGTGGTCGACCTGCGTCTTCGAGCACGGCGCGCTCTCCACCACCTTCGGCGCCTGGCCCTTCTCGATGCGCTTCAACGGCGAACGCGCCCACGTCGCCGGCGTCACCGCCGTCGGCACCGACCCCACCAAGCGCCGCCGCGGCTACCTCCGACTCGCCATGGAGCACGCGCTCGACGAACAGTACGAACGCGGTCAGTCGCTCGCCGCCCTCTACGCCTCGCAAGCCGGCATCTACCAGCGCTTCGGCTACGCAATCTGCTCCTGGCGCCAGCGCTACGAGATCGACCCGCTCGACCTCAACTTCGTCCACGCGCCAACACCGACCGGCACCCTGAGCATCACAAACGCCAAAGACCTGCCCGACGACGCAGCCGTGATCCGCGACCTCTACCGCGAGTTCATGCAACCCCGCAACGGACTCCTCCACCGCGGCCTCAACCTCTGGAGCGCCGAAGTCCTCGACGAGCCAGAGGACATCACCGAAGGTCCCGTCCGCGTCCTGCTCTACGAAGAAGACGGCCAGGCGCTCGGTTACATGGTCTACACCAGCCGCGAGGAGCGCGGGCTCAACGAGCTGAGCGCCGGCCAGCGCGACCACCGCATGACCATCCGCGAATACGGCTGGCTGACCCCAGCCGCCTATGTCGCCATGTGGCAGTTTGCCGCCAGTCAGGACCTGACCTGGCGCATCCATGTCCACGACATCCCCTCCGACGACCCCATCCGCCACTTCGCCCGCGATCCGCGCACTCTCCGCTCGCGCCTGATGGACGGCATCCTCGTCCGCATCGTCGACCTGCCCCGCGCGCTGATGACCCGCAAGTACCAAACTTCCTCTGAAGTCAGCTTCCGCGTCAGCGACCCGCTCTGCGAGTGGAACCAAGGCACCTGGCGTCTCCAGGCCGGCCCAGAAGGCGCTGACATTCGCCAGGTCGATACCGATCCCGACCTCACGCTGGACATCTTCAGCCTCGCCCACCTCGCCACCGGAGCCCTGTCCGCGACCTACGCCCACCGCCTCGGACGCGTCGAGTCCTCCGATCAATCAGCGCTGCTCCGCGCCGACCAGCTCTTCGCCACCGAGTACGCCATGCACTGCATGAACCACTTCTAACCCATCACCCGCTACCATCGAGACCGTGAGAGAAGCGCCATGTCAACCAGCATGTCTCGCGGCGCCGCCGCCACAACCCCAACCCTCGTCCCCTTCCGCCTGCCGGAAGCTCCGCAGCGGAATCCCGACGAAGTGACCTCGTATCGCCACGTTCACATCGTCGGGAACTCGATGCACCTGGCGAAACACTTCGGCAAACCGGAGACCACCATCGTCGGCGCGGAACTCTACATCGTCGCGCACCGCGGCTACCGTCCCAGACGAGTCCCCGACCTGATGATCGCGTTCGATGTCGACCCTGACCTCTACGACGAGCAGAACGGCTACGTCATTTCAGATCAAGGCAAGCCGCCCGACTTCATCCTCGAGGTCGCCTCGCCGAGTACCGCCCGGATCGATACGGTCGACAAGCGCCGCGAGTACGCCGAACTGGGCGTCAGCGAGTATTGGCGCTTTGACCACACCGGCAAGTCCCATGGCACGCGCCTCGCCGGCGACCGTCTGCTCGACGGCCGCTACACGCCCATCGAGATCGTCCAGCTGGACACAGATGTTTGGCAAGGCGAGAGCGACGTGCTCAATCTCTGGCTGCGTTGGGACCACGGCCAGCTGGGTTGGATCGATCCAACAACTGGCCGCCATATTCCCACCTTCGACGAGGAACGCGAAGGCCGCCTCGCCGCCGAAGCCGCGCAGCGTGCCGCCGAAGCACGCGTGCGGGAACTCGAAGACGAACTGCGCCGACGAGAACGCTAGCCCGCCCTCACTCCGACTGCCCAATTAGATAGCGGCCGACCGCCTCCTCCAGCGCCGCCACTTCCCCCGGATCGAGATCTCGATACGGCGGACGCGTATGCGTCAGCGGCAGACCGCTCGTGATCTGAATCAGCTGCTTCATCGCGCCCACTCGCGGGAACCCATTCAGGATCGCGTGCAGCTCGTTCAGCTGGTCTTGCGGACGCTGCGGCTCGCCGCCCTCTCGATGCGCGAACTGAATCGTCTTCACCAACGCCGGCACCGCGTTCGCCATGCCCGACACACCACCCACGCAGCCCGCGCCATACAACGCCGCGTGAGCCGCGTCCGACCCGGCCATCACCCGAAACTCCGAGCCTGGACCGTCCGACGGAACCAGCGCCATGTAGCGCTTCGTCCGCTCCGCATCGCCGCTCGAATCCTTGATCCCCATCAGTTGCTCTGGATGACGCTCCAACACCGCTCGCAGCACCTCGTCAGGAATGTCGATACCCGCCTGCGCTGGCATGTTGTACAGCAGCGCCCGACCCTCCGATGGGATCGCCTCGATAACCGCCAAATACCAGGCAATCATACCCCGCGCATCGACGTTCTTGAAGAAGTAAGGCGGCAGCAACGCCACGGCGTCTGCGCCCGCGTCCAGCGCGTCATTGGCGGCCTGGATGGTATCCGCCAACGCTGGACACGTCGAACCGGCAACCACGACCAGTCCGCCGCCGATCCCCCGCGACGCTTCCTTCACCGCTCGCACGACCCGCGCTCGCTCCTCCAGCCCGACCGACGGCCCCTCGCCGTTCGTGCCCAGCGTCAGGATGCCGGTCACCCCCATCGTCCGCATCCAGTCCACGTGCGGACCGATCCAGTCCACATCCACAGCACGTCCGTCCGCCGTGAACGGCGTCACCTGCGCTGCCATCAGGCCGTCCAGCCGCTCATACGCCAAAGCCATCGTCATCCCCAATCACTCCAAGCGCAGCCTACGCTCTCTCTATGCCGCGCATCTTCCTGACCAGCGCGACCGCAGCGCTCAACACCGACGCCGCCCCGGTCGGAGGCGGCGTCGCCGTGCTCGAAGCACTGATCCCGCACCTGCAATCTGCACAGTTCGAAGTCACGCTCTTGACCCCAGGCGCCGAGCAAGCCCGCGAAGGCATCCGCCAGACCCTGCCCGTCGCCACGCTGTCCGAGCGGTCCCAGGCGGACCCCGAACGACTGCTCCAGCTCAATGCCCGCGATTACGCACGATTCGCCTTGCAATGGGAAGCCGCCCTCGACCGCTACTTTGCCGACATCGACCCCCGCGACAGCGTCGTCCTCGCCAACGACACCTCGGAAGGGCCGCCCTTCGCACAGCTGCACCGAAACGGCTTCCGACAAATGGCGCTGCTGCACGTCATCGTGTCCGAGTTCTTCAGCCGCCGCTACATCGCCCAACCAACCGGTCTGCCGCTCAGCGGGCAGCATCTGTCCGCGCTCTGGCGGACGCTCAACCGTCTCGGCCTGGAGTCGCATGCGCCGCCCGTGGCCCGCCTGATCTGGGCCAAAGAAGCGGAACTCGCCCGATTCGTTGACGCCCCCATCGCGCCCTCCCACGGAGTCGCGCAGTCGCTCACCGACTGCTATCCCGAGTCCCGCCTCGCACAACGACCGCGAATCATCCCCTGGGGCGTCATCGGAGCCCCGCAGCTCGACCTCCGCTCGGCACGCCGCGAGACCCTACGCTCACTGGGCACAGACCCCAATCGCTTCACCCTGCTCACCCTCAGCCGCATCTCGCCCGAAAAACGCATCCAGCTCATCATCGACGCCCTCCGCCTGATCGAGCAGCAGTCGCCAGCAACGGCCGAACGGATCCAACTCGTCGTCGCCGGCGCGCCCGCCTACATGGGCGGCCGCGACTATGAGCGTCGCCTGCGACGCGCAGCGCAACAGCTCAAGCTGGCAGAAGTGCACTTCGTCGGATACGTCAGCGGAATCCAGAAATGGGCGCTCCTCGCCGCCGCCGACGCCTTCTGCTCCCCTTCCTACTACGAGGCCTACGGCCTCACAATCGCCCAGGCCTTGGCCAGCGGGACGCCCGCAATCACCGCACCGCACGACGGCGCGCGAGCGATCATGTCCCCCGAGCTCGGCTGGATCGCCGATCCGACGCCGCGCGCCTTCGCTGCCGCCATCCGTCGCGCCCTCCACGCCGACGAAACCGGCCACATCCAGCGCTTCAGGACTGCCGCCGCCGCTTGGGGCGCTCAACACCCATTTCGCAGCGCCGCCGTTCAACTCATCGAGATCGCGCGTACACTCGCGCAGGGCGATGACCTTGAGGATGACCTTGTGGACGACACCGTGGAGGCAGATCGATGACCCAACGCGCCGTGCTCTTTGACTTTGGCGGCGTCCTGATCCGCATGGACTGGGACGGCTACGACGACTTCGGGCAACGCTGGAATCTGCTCCCGGGAGCCCTCGTTGACGCCTTCTACCGCACCCCCGAATGGCACGCCATCGAGACCGGCAAGGGCGACTGGGACACCTGGCAGGCCGGCGTCGTGCAGCGGCTCACTCCCTACCTCCAGGTCGACCCGGCTGCCGAGGTCCAGGCCCTGCTCGACGCCTGGTACGCACAGCCCTGGCAGTACCACGACCCCAACTTCGCCCTCGCCCACGACCTCCAGGCCGCCGGTCACAAGATCGGCGTGCTCTCCAACGCCCCCGACGACCTGCGCGACCGCTTCCTCAGCAACCTGCCCGTCGACCTCAGCTGGGACGCAATCATCGTTTCCGGAGAGGTCGGCGTCCGCAAGCCTGACCCTCGCATCTTCGAGCTCGCCGCCGACCATATCGGCGTCCCCGCCCGCGACTGCTTCTTCATCGACGATCTGGAAGAGAACGTGCTCGGCGCTCAGCGCGTCGGCATGCGCGCCTACCACTTCACGCGCAACAACTACCGCGCGCTGCGGATCGCGCTGCGCGCCGCCGGCATCGAGTGCTAATCCTCGGCGACCGCGTCCCGATCGCGCAACAGCGTGAAGAAGATCGCCGCGAACAACGACCCCAGCGCCGGCGCCACCCAGTACACCCAATGATCATCCCAGAACCAGGCGATCGCCGCCGGTCCGAACGCCCGCGCCGGGTTCATCGAAGCGCCCGACACGCCGCCCGTCATCGTCACCGCCGCCGCCAGGTAGAGCCCCACGGCGATCGCAAACACCATCGCGCCGCGCCCGCGCTCGGCCAGCAGCAGGATCGCATAGACCAGGAAGAACGTGATCACAATCTCCGTCCCGAACGCCTGCAACAGCGGACCGTCCGAGAAGTTCGCCCCCAGCCAGGACTCGCCTTCGCCCGTGTGATTGCGGAACAACCCATGCATCACCGATGACGCGATCAGCGCCCCCACCAGCTGCGCCGCAATGTATGGCGCGAGACGCCGTCCCGGCAGCTTGCCTGTCAGCCACAGCCCCAGCGACACCGCCGGATTGAGGTGCGCGCCCGAGATCGACCAGAAGGCGAAGATCATCACCGCCACGCCGAAGCCGTTCACCACTCCAACACCCAGCGCGCCCAGCTGTCCGCCCGACCACCAGTTCACATGCGCCGACCCGGCGCAAAACAGCACCAGTCCAAACGTGCCCAACACCTCGGCCATCAACTGGCGCGCCGTCGCCTGGTTCGACGCCCGATCGAGCCGCATCAGCCCCAGGATCGGACTTGCCAGACGTTCCAACGGGGCCAGCGCCCGTTCCACGGGAGTCATACACCGCACCTCGACGGCAATGCTAACAGGACCGGGCCGCCAGCGCGCTGACCCGCTGTTAAGGTTGAGCCGAATGCCATGACCAACGGCCATGAACGCGAGAACCCATGCCCAATCGACTTGCCGCCGAATCCTCGCCCTACCTCTTGCAGCACGCCAACAACCCCGTTGACTGGTACCCCTGGGGCGACGAGGCCTGGGCCCGCGCACGGGCCGAAGACAAACCCGTCCTGATCAGCATCGGCTACGCCGCCTGCCATTGGTGTCACGTCATGGAGCGCGAGTCGTTCGAAGACGACCAGATCGCCGCCATCCAGAACGACCTCGTCGTCAGCATCAAGGTCGACCGCGAGGAGCGTCCCGACGTCGATGAAATCTACATGGACGCCCAGCAGATGCTGCACGGACACGGCGGCTGGCCACTCAACGTCTTCTGCACCCCCGATGGCCGCCCCTTCTTCGGCGGAACCTACTTTCCTCCCCAACGACGCACCGGCATGCCCGGTTGGACCGACGTGCTGCAGGGCGTCACCCGCGCCTTCCGCGAACAACGCCAACAGGTCGAGCAACAGGCCACCGAACTGACCCGCCACCTCAACCTCCGCGTCGAACTCGCCGGCGAGGAACTGTCCGAATCGCCCGCCCAGACCCGCGCACGCGCCGCCGACGCCTTGCTCCAATCCGCCGACCGCACCCACGGCGGATTCGGCGGCGCGCCCAAGTTTCCCCAGCCCTACTATCTGCAGCTCCTCGTCCAGCAGGCACTCGACCCCTCAGCGTCGAATCGCAACGACGCACGACGCCAGCTCGCCCTCACCCTGCGACAGATGGCCCAAGGCGGCATCTACGACCAACTCGCCGGCGGCTTCCACCGCTACGCCGTTGACGCCGTCTGGCTCGTCCCCCACTTCGAGAAAATGCTCTACGACAACGCCCTCCTCATCCCGCTCTACCTCGACGCACACCGCCTGACCAACCCACAATCCGATCTCCCCCCCTCTGCGGGGGACATGCCGAAGGCAGAGGAAGAGCACTCCCTCTTCGCCCGCATCGCCCGGGAAACCGCCGATTATCTGCTCAACGACCTGCAAACACCCGACGGCGCCTTCTACGCCTCCACCGACGCCGACTCAGAAGGCGTCGAGGGCAAGTACTTTGTCTGGACCCGCGACGAACTGCACGAGCTGCTCGACCAGCAGGACGCCGAAATCGCCTGCCGATTCTGGGGCGTCGACGTCGGTGGCAACTGGGAGGGCAACACGATCCTCACCGCCGCCCAATCGCCCCAGGATGTGGCCCGTTGGCTCGATCGTCCGCTCGTCGACGTCGAAGCGTCCATCGATCGCAGCCGTCGCGCACTGCTCCATCATCGCGCTCAACGCATTCCACCCGCCACCGACACCAAGATCATCGCCGCCTGGAACGGCATGGCCATCGACGCGCTCGCCAAGGCCGGAGCCGTCCTCGACGAGCCGCGCTTCACCGACGCCGCCGCCCGCGCTGCAACATTCATCCTCTCGCAGATGCGCACCGACGACGGACGCTTGCTACGCATCCACGCCGCTGGACGCGCCTCGATCGAGGCCTTCGTCGAGGACTACGCCGCCCTCGCCGACGGCATGATCTCCCTCTACGAAACCACCGGCGACGAAACCTGGTTCTCGGCCGCTCGCGACATCGCCGACGACATGATCGAACGCTTCTGGGACCATGACGGCGGCGGATTCTTCACCGTCGGACGCGGCGGCGAACAACTCATCGCCCAACGCAAGCCCGCCCAGGACGGCGCCACTCCCAGCGGAAACGCCCTCGCCGCCCGAGCCCTCGCGCGCCTCTATGCGCTCACCGCCGAGGGCCGCTACGCCGATCTGATCGAGGCCATGCGCGCCGCCTTCTCCGCCTACCTGAGCAAAGCGCCGACCATGCTCGGCCTGCTCGTCTCCGTCCAGGACTGGCTCGCCCAGCATCGATCCGTCGCGCTCGTCGGTCCGCCCGACGATCCGCACATCGCCGAAATGCTCCGCAGACTCTGGCACGGACCGCCCGCGCCGATGGTCATCATGCAGCGCACGACCGACCAGACCGTCGTCCCCCAGCTCGCCGACAAACCACAGCAGGACGGTCGTCCCACCGCCTACGTCTGCCAGGCCTTCGCCTGCTCCGCGCCAATCCACACCGCCGATGACCTGAACTCCATGCTCCAGGCTCCGCTCCAAACCTAGCCGCCTGTCACAGGCCCGACAGATCAACACCAGTACATTGCAAACATGGCCACTGGACGAGAGGAACACACCGTGACCCACCAGATGATCATCCCCACGCTGCGCTACGAAAACGCCAACGACGCGATCCAGTGGCTCGCCGATGCCTTCGGTTTCTCCGAGCACTTCGTGGTCCGCGACGACGCCGGCCGCGTCGAACATGCGCAGATTGAGTTCAACGGCTCCCTGGTCATGCTCGGCGACGTCCGCGGCAACATCCACGACCATGGCCATCGGCACGGCTCGATCAGCATGACCGCCACATCCGCCGAACAGGTCGACGCGCTCTACGCACAGGCAACGACCGCCGGCGCAACCATCATCCAGCCGCTCGAAGACACCGACTACGGCTCGCACGCCTTCACCGTCGCCGACTACGAAGGCAACCACTGGCACCTCGGCACCTACGACCCACTCAGCTCGGATGCCTAAGGGAGGAATGATGGACGTTCCGCAGCCCGACCGTCCCGACATACCCGACAGCTTCGGCTTCGCCATCGAGGACTACCCGCACACACCGCTCTCCTGGGACTGGGTCACCGAACGACTCACCGCCGCCCGCAACTACTGGGTCGCCAGCGTCCGACCTTCGGGCCGACCGCACTCCGTGCCCGTCTGGGGCGTCTGGGTGGACAACGCATTCCACTTCGCGACCGACCCGCTCTCCGTCACCGCGAACAGCCTGAAGCTGAACCCCGAGGGCGTGGTCAACCTCGAATCCGGCGACGACGTCGTGATCCTCCAAGGCGCATTCGAACTGCACAACTCCACGGACCGCATCCGCGACGCCTTCAACGCCAAGTACGAGCTGCCCTGGGGCGCCGATGAGACAATCCCTGTCTTCTCCCTCACCCCCCGCAAAGTCCTCGCCTGGACCGAGCAAGACTACCCCAGCAACGCCACCCGCTGGCGCTTCTGAAGGGCACAGACCCTAACCGCCCGTGAACTCCGCCGTCCGACGCTCGTTGAACGCCGCGACGCCCTCCCGCATGTCGTCCGTGTAGGCGAGCCGCTCGAAGTACAGCTGCTCGATCCGCAACCCCTCATCGAGCGACGTCTGCATCCCCCGCGTCACGGCCGACTTCGTCGCGCGCACGGCGAGCGGTCCGTTGCGGCAAATGCGCGCCGCCATCTCGCGCGCCGTCTCCAGCAGCGCGTCAGCCTCGACGACACGGTGCACCAACCCAATCTCGTACGCCCGCTCCGCCGTCAGCGGATCGCCAGTCAGCATGATCTCCATCGCCAGGCTCTCACCGATCAGGCGCGGCAGACGCTGCGTCCCGCCCCAGCCCGGCAACAGGCCGAGCCCCACCTCCGGCTGCCCCATCTGAGCGCCCGCCGCCGCAATGCGGATATCGCAGGCCAGCGCCGTCTCCAGTCCGCCGCCAAAGGCGTAACCGTTGATCGCCGCGATCAGCGGCTTCGCGATGTACATCCCCCGCATGATCGTCGGCGGCAGCTCGAAGCCCTCCTTGGCCGGCTCGTCCATCAGCGCCGGGATCATGTCCTTCAAGTCTGCGCCCGCCGAGAACGCGCGCTCGCCCGCGCCCGTGATGATCGCCGCCCAGGCCTCATCGTCATCCTTGAAACGCGCGCAAACCTCCGCGAAGGCCGCGTACTGCGCTCGATCGAACGAATTCAGCGCCTCAGGACGATCAAGCGTGATCGTCGCAACTCGGTCGGACACGTCGTAGCCAACGGACATGGGCACTCCTGATCATCGTTCCCAATCTGCTGAGTGCAGCCTACCCGCACCCTCAGCGCAGTCGCCATTAGGCTGATCAGAACAAGTCAGCACCGCTTGATGAGGACCACATCATGAGCAGACGGATCGGCATGGGCTTCGACTGGCAGGGATCGATGGACCGCGCGACCGCGCTCAAGCGAGCGCAAGTCGCCGACGAAGTGGGCATCGACTCACTCTGGGTCGCCGAGGCCTGGGGTCAGGACGCCTTCACCACCCTCGTCCAGCTCGCCGACCGCACATCCAACGTGCAGCTGGCAACAGGCATCGTCAACATCTACTCCCGCACCCCCGCCGCCCTCGCCCAGCACTTCGCCACCATCGACGAGGTCTCCGAAGGCCGCGTCATCGTCGGGCTCGGCAACTCCGGACCCCAGGTCATCGAGCATTTCCACGGCGTCCCCTTCCAGCCCGCCTTCAAGCGCATGCGGGAGACCGTCGAGATCATGAAAATCCTGTTCTCGCACGAACCGCTGCACTACGACGGCGACCTCTTCAAGCTGCAGCGCGGCTTCACCCTCCGCTTCGAGCCCGTCCGCAAGCAGCTGCCCATCTATCTGGCCACGCTCAACCCCAAGTCCGTCCAGATGACCGCCGAAATCTCCGAGGGCTGGCTGCCGATCATGATTCCCATCGATCGGCTCAAGGAAGAAATCGACCAGATCAACGATCAGGTACGCGCCGCAGGCAAGGACCCGGCCGACTTCACCGTCCGCGCACCCGGCGGCGTCACCGTCGCCAACTCGCCCGAAGATCAGGCCCGCGCACGCGCCGGACAGGCCGGCACCCTCGCCTTCTACTGTGCCCGCATGGGCGAGTTCTACTACCGACAACTCTCCCGACAGGGCTACGAGGACGAGGCCAACGCCGCCCGACTCGCCTGGAAGGACGGCGGCGGCGCCGCCGCCGCACAGTCGATCCCCGGCGAAATGCTCGAACAATTCGGCTTCGTCGGCACCACCGAGCAATGCGTCGAGCGGCTCGAGCAAGAAGCAGACGCCGGCGCCCTCCTGCACAGCGTCAACGTCATGGAACAGGACCCCAACGAGTTCGGCAAAATCCTCGAAACCCTCAAGGGCTAACCAGGCTCCCAGTCCCGACCCCCGAGCCGCGACCCGCTCGGGCAGGGCAACCTCACTCCGCCCAATCGATCCACCAGGCGTGCGGGGATGCGTCTGCGTACACCTCGCGTTCCCCCTCGCCATCGCGATACCTCGTCAGCGTCACCTGCGACGGCGACCCCTCGAGCGTCACGAACCAGATCGGACGCCGCCGACTCTTCTGACGCAGCGTTCGCTCGACCTTGGCTCGGCCCGCCTCCCCAAACTGGTACAACGCGATCGTCGAGTACACCACCAGCGCCGCATCGATCGGCGCGACGTCGATTAGCGGGCCCACGTACACCGCCGCGTCGCCCCGATGCAGCGTCACCGGCGACCGCTCCAGCTCCGCCGCCGCGGACAGCAGCAGCTGATGCCGACCCACGTGCTCTGGCCAAATCAAGGCCTGCAGCCAGCGCAGCTGCTCCGCATCCTTCAAGTCGATCGGATTGATATCCACGCCGACACGGCTGACAACCTCGATCCCTGCCGCAAGCTCTGGCATCGCGCCGCCGCGAACCTCCGACTCGAGCAGCACCGCCGAATCAGCATCTCCCCACTCCGCGCTCAGCGCTCCGCCTCGCCAGTACTCGTAGCGATACCGATCGAAGTTCAAATTGATTCCCGCCGAAGCGCCCAGATCGATCAGCGCCAGCGGTTGGCCCGACTCCCGCGCCGCAATCGACATCATCGGCAGCAGCGCGCTGCAGCGGCGCACGACGTTGGTCTGCGTCCCGCGCGTCCGCACCAGCTTCACCAGCTCGGACTCGTATCGCTCGACAAAGTCCCGCAAATCTGGCGCGGCCGGCCTCAACGGACGCTCCGCGCCCGACACAATCGGATAGTGAGCAGCGAGCGGATGCGCAGCGTACGGCGCGCCGCTCAGCATCAGATACTGAATCGCCGCGAGCAGCACATTGGGCGCCGGCTGACCGTGCTGCTTCTGCAGCGCGACCTCGAGAATGCGATCATCCTCCGATATCGCGTAGCAGAGCTCCGTGTAGAGCGGAGAGTCCAGCGCCGGCGCCTCGAGCCGGGCAAAAATATGGAACGCCCGCCGCGCCGACGCCATGTCGGGCGGATTCAGATAGTCAAACGAACTCGCCATACGCCCGGCATATGCTCAGCAGGCAGCCGATCCCCGACCGCTCGCCGTCCTAGCCGCGCAGAAACTCGCCGACCCTGGCCAACAGCGCCTCAGGCTCCTCCACCTGCGGCATGTGACCCGACGCGTCGAACATCGCCACCTCCGAGTTGGAAATGGCCCGGTTGAAGTCGTCCGCGTACTGCGGCGGAATCAATCCGTCCGATGCGCCCCAGCAGATCAGCGTCGGCGACGTCACGCGGTGAATCCGCTCCGACAGCCGCTTGTCCGGAATCGGCCACATGAAGCGCGCCGCCGTCTGCAGCATCTTCGCCCGCTCAACGGTGACCATCTGTAGCTCGTCTGGATCAGTCGGCGGCGGAGCGGTCATCATCTGCGCGCCGGGATGATTCGTGTCGTGGAACAGCGCCGGCACCAGCTCATTCGGCAGCATCGCAAAGAAGTCGACAACCGGGTAATCGTCATTCCAGAGACCCGCCGGCGCGATCAGCACCAGCTTCGACACGCGCGACGGCTGCATCGCCGCCACTTCCGCCGCGAACCAGCCGCCCATCGAGTGGCCCACCACGACCACATCGTCCACGCCCATCGCGTCGAGGAAGTCCCAGTAGAAGTAGAAGACATCGTGATGGTCCATCAACCACTCGACCCCGGTCGAGTTGGCCGTGCCCGGCAGCTTCGGCGCGATCACCCGGTGATGCTGCGACAGCTGCTCCAGAAACGGGTCCCAGATCAGCCCGCCCGCACCGTGGATGAACAGCAAGTCCGGTCCCTCACCGGCTTCCATGTAACCCACGTCGAAGCGCCCGTTGACGAGCGAGATCGTCTTCTCTTCCATGATCGACAGCCTCCAGAACAGCACGGCAAGACCCGCCGCACGACACGCGCGGTCAGGCACCGTCACAGGCTATGAGCGCGCCTCAGCAACTGTCAATCAACCCCCGCCGCTGACAAGACCGAACGCCAACGGTCCAGCGCGTCCTCGTAGACCCCTCCGACGCCGTCGGACGCAAGGACCCTCAGCCTAGAGTGACGCTATGCCTGCATCGCTCCCAGATCAGATCGTCCGCGCCTACGACATCCGCGGCACCGTGCCCGACCAGATCGACGCCAGCGTCGCGCGTCAGATCGGCGCCGGCTTCGGACGCTGGCTGCGCCTCAACGGCGGCAGCGCCGCCATCGTCGGACGCGATGCTCGAGCGAGCTCACCTGACCTCTACGAGGCGGCCATCGACGGTCTGCGCTCCGCCCAAATCAACGTCCACGCCTGCGGACTCGCGCCCACGCCGGTCGTCGGCTGGGCCGTCGACCGACT
>JAJDZG010000023.1 GCA_022824765.1 Dehalococcoidia bacterium
CTGGGCGACCGTCATCATGGGCCGCGTCTTCGGCGTCGCCGGACAGTGCCAGCATCGTCCCACCGGCATGTTCCAGCGCTGGGCCTGGCCATCAGCACGCTGGGGCTCGATGCACATCGAGGGCGGCGCCACGGCCGCCTACCGCCGAGAGATCGACACCGCTCACGACCCCGAAGCCAAGCAGGCCGAAATCGAGCAGCGCCTGCAAGACCTCGCCTCTCCATTCCGGACCGCCGAAGCCACCGGGCAGGAAATCATCGACCCAGCAGATACGAGACCACTGCTCTGCGAATTCGTCGAAGAAGCCCAACCGATCCTCAAAACCCAGCTCGGCCCCTCCCCCAACCCCTACATGCCATAAACGCGCTTCGACCGTACCAGCTTGGGCGATCTCACAGAGGTTCACGCGTTCGAGCCGCCGCGATCGCGTCCTGTGCTCGTTCAGTGAGGCCGTCTTGGGGGAGCCATGTCGGATCAATCTGAGCACGAATCATCGTCGCCTTGGTTGCCGCTGCGAACTCCATCAGCGCCAACTGCTGGAGCGAGTCGGCCAGCGTCTGCGGCGGATCTTGTGCGAGTCGCTTGGGCCTGGTCCACCACTCCTGCTCCATCGTGTCGTCGCCGGCGCCCATCAAGACCTCCTCCGTCACCGCGCGATGACGAACGAGCGCATACATGAACTGCAACGGCGTCTGCGGCGGATCGAGCCGCGCCGGCGGCAGGTCTTCCGGCCAGGTCAGGTTGGCTTCGTTGCGGCATGCGTCGCTGACGCAGCCAGCGAGCGATCCGAGCGCCGTCGGCTCGTGCAGCTGCGCCTCACTCACTCCCGCAAGCGCAGTCGTCAGCACCCGCCGCGTCAGCAGCAGGGCGTAGCCCCAGGCTTCGGCCGATTCCGATTTCATCGCTCGGCGTCTCGCCGCGCTAGATCAGATCCTGGCCGCCCGCGACCTCAAGTGCCGAGCGGATCGTGGACTGAATCTCCTCGTCAGGATCGACCAGCGGCGCGCGCAGCGGTCCCGCGTTGAAGCCGATCTCGTTCAGCGCCCACTTGACCGGCGCCGGATTGCCGATCAGGAAGAGCGCCTTCACCAGCGGCGCGAGCTTCACCTGGAGACGGCCCGCCTCCGCCGTGTCGCCGCGCTCCCAGGCGTCGTACATCGCCGCAATCTGTCCGCCCACCAGGTGCGACAGCACCGACACCGCGCCATAGCCGCCCATCGCCAGGATCGCCAGGTTGTCGCCGTCGTTCCCGCTCCAGATGCGGAACGCCGCCGGCGCCGTGCGGATGATCTCCGCGATCTGCTCCAGATCGCCCGATGCCTCCTTGACCCCAGCGATGTTGGCGCAGTCCTCAGCAAGCTGCACAACCGTCTGCGCGGTCATGTTCAGCCCCGTCCGACCAGGCACGTTGTAAAGCATGATCGGCGTCTCGGGCACGGCATCCGCGACCGCCTTGAAGTGCTGGTAGAGACCATCCTGCGACGGCTTGTTGTAGTACGGCACCACCTGCAGCAGTCCGTCCACATCAAGCGCCGCAGCCTGCTCCGACGCCTCGACCGCCGTGTCAGTGCTGTTCGATCCGGTCCCAGCGATCAGCGTGCCGCCAGCCTCGTGCACCACCGGCAGCAGCTCGCGGAACAGGACCCGTTCCTCATCGTGAGTCAGCGTGGGCGACTCCCCCGTGGTGCCCGCCACGACGACGCCGTCCGAGCCCGACTTGAGCAGCGCCGCCGCCAGATGCTGCGCCTGCTCAATATCGATGCCGCCAGCCTCGGTCATCGGCGTCACCATCGCGGTATACAGGCGTCCCCAGTCAGGTGCGGCGTTACGGTCAGTCATGTCAGTTCCCTCGAATCAGTCTGAGCGTTGAGGGTACTAGGTTTGGCGTCGGATGTTGGTAGTCTTGCCCCCAAGGAGCCTGTCGTGACCACCGAATCAAGCGAACTCAAGCGCCTCTTCCCCGCCGGTGAGCCGTTCACCGATCTGCTCGACGAGCTGGACGAACTGGCTCGCCGCTCAAACGCGTGGGAAGAGGACGACTGGATTCCCGTCGACCAGTTCTACGTCGAACTAAACCGAATCAGCGCCGAAGCCTGCCGCCGCAAGGGCGAGCCTCACCACCCATTCCCCACAGGCGGAGGCCCGCAGCCAGGACATCAGCCAACAGCGGAAGACCTTGAACAGGCTTTCGGCATATGGATGGTCACAAGAGCCAAAGCAGAGAACCGGGACCGATCACTACCCAGCATCAGCAACGACGAGGTCTGGGCCGAATTCGAGGATGAGCTTGGACCGTACGACCCAGACGAGGAGCTCGACCTCGGACCAGGATGGGCCAAGGATCCCGCTTGAGACGCCGCATCGATTGGCCACCGGACCAGCAGGCGCGACTGCGACACACTGCTCCTACACCGAAGAAACGTATCCGACATGCAACCAAACAGATTGAGCGTTTCTGGGCCACGCACGTCAAACGCATGGAACTGCCCGAGGAACGGTACTCACTCAAAGTCGACGACTGGCGTGTGATCCTCCGACCGACCAATCTGCCCGGCGTCTACGAAGTCGAGCACTTCGATCACCGGTCAGACGTCTACATCCCCTATCCCCACCCAGACCGCCGACGGTAAACGTCACAGTCGCCGCTCGTCGTCCCAGCGGCAAATGTCGCAGTCGTGATCCGTCGTCCCAGCGAAGTCTGGGACCTCGCCCTCTCTCCGCGCGCCAACAGCAACGCGACGCCCACGACAATCTTCCAATCAAGAACGTCAATCAGGAGTGAGCAAACCCTACAGACACCCGTCGGCGAGCATCCACTCGACCATCTGGATGATGTTCAGCGCCGCACCCTTCCTCAAGTTGTCGGCGACCACCCAATAGGCCAGCCCGTTGGGATTCGTGACATCCACACGGGCCCGACCAACCAGCGTCTCGTCGATACCGTCAGCATCCAGCGGAGTCGGCCACTCGCCGGCCGCGCGACCGTCAACGACCCGCAGGCCAGGCTGCGCAGCCCAGCGCTCATGCGCTTCCGCAGCGCTGATCGGACGGTCGAAATCCGCATGCACGGCGATCGCGTGGGCACGCTCGGTGGGAATCCGTACGCAGGTCGCCGACAGCGGCAGCGCCGGCAGATGCAGAATCTTGCGCGACTCCGCCAGCATCTTCCACTCTTCCTTCGTGTATCCATCGTCGAGAAACACATCGACCTGGGGCAGCGCGTTGTTCGCAATCTGCTTCGGATACTCCGAAATCTGATCGGCCGCGACCGCCGCGCCGCCAGCGATCGCCGCGTTCTGCTCGCGCAGCTCGCTCACCGCCGCACCGCCCGATCCCGAGGTGGCCTGGTACGTGTCCGCGATCACCCGGGTCAGCGCCCGATCCTGGATCAGCGGATGCAGCGACAGCACCAGCGGCACCGTCGTACAGTTCGGTGTCGCGATGATCCCGTTGTGTTGGCGCAAGTCTGCCGGGTTCACCTCGGGCACGACCAGCGGCACGCCCTCCTGCTGACGGAACGCGGACGAATCGTCAAAGGCGACCGCGCCGCGCCGCGCCGCCGCCGGACAGAGCTCCAGCGACGCCGCTGTGGACGCCGAGACAAACACCACATCCGCGCCGTCGAAGGCATCGGGCGTGGTCTCGTGGACGACATGAGGCTGACCGCGGAAGTTGAGCTCGCGCCCTTCGGAACGCTTGGTCGCCAGCAGCCGCAGCTCGCCGACAGGAAAGTCACGCTCCTCCATGCAGCGCAGGAACTCGGCTCCCACGACGCCCGTCGCGCCGACCAGAGCCACCGTCAGTTCACGTCCCACAGTCCTCTCCTTCTCACATCAGTCGCTGCGCAGACCCAGCAGACGGTCCAGCCCAACCACCAGGTGGTCAAGCTGCGGCACGGCTCGGACGGCGCGCAAGATCTCCGGTATGAACGACGCCCGACTCATCGAGTCGTGTCGAATCGTCAACGTCTCGTCAGCCCCGCCGAAGATGATGACCTGGTGCGCGACCAGCCCCGGCAGCCGCACCGAATGCAGCGACGCACCACCCAACCCTGCGCCCCGCGAGTCGCTGCCGTCGACGTTATGGCGCTCCGCCGTATTGCGACGAAAATCCGTGTCACGCGCCGCCCGCATCGATTGGGCAGTGGCCACAGCCGTCCCCGACGGCGCGTCGACCTTGCCGTCGTGATGCTGCTCGATGATCTCAACCGACTCGAACAACGGCGCCGCCACGTTGGCCAGGTGCATCATCACCACCGCGCCCAGCGCGAAGTTGGCGGCCAGCACTCCGCCGAGCCCAGCCTCGTTGACCTGCCGCTCCACGGCCGCCGCCGCGTCGTCCGAGAGCCCCGACGTGCCAATCACCGGCCGCACGCCCGCCGCCGCCGCGACGGGAACCAGCTGCTCCGTCCACGCAGCGTTGGAAAAATCGATCACCACGTCCGGCGACCACTCGGCCAGCGCGTTGAGCGAGCGGCGCAGCGGAACCTCGCGGCCGTTGATCACGATCACGCCGTCCTCGGCCAGACCGTCCAGCGCGCCGACCAGTTCCAGGTCGTCAGCCGCCTCAACGGCGCCCATGATCTGGCGGCCCATGTTGCCGGCCCCGCTCATCACGATGCGAATCATGACGCCGCGCCCTTCAACCCTCTCCGATTCGGTCCTCGTTAGCGGTTCGGAGCGCCGAAGTCGCTGCGCGGCGGAGGTGGAGGCGGCGGCGGACCGTCGCTCTCGGGCTGCTCGCGGCGAATGTTCATCCGCGAGAACAGCCCACCGCGACGGCGCGGCGCAACGTTCGAGTCGGGCTGGCGCTCTCGGCCGCCCTCTCCGCCACCTTGGTTCCCCCGCTGACCGCCGCGATTGCTGTCCCGGTTGCCATCACGGTTGCCATCGCGTTGACCGCCGTCCTGCGAACGCTGTTCGCTCGGACCGCGCTGTCCCCGATTGCCCTCGGACCCCGCTGAACCGCCGTCCTCCGACTGGCCCTGCGAGTTCCGGCGACGCCGTCGACGCCGACGCCGCGGCTGACCATCCGGCGGCGCAACCGCTGCGGAGCCTTCAGCCGCCGGAGCGTCCAGCGCTCGCGGCTCGGCCTCGCTCGGCTCAGCAGTGCTCGGCTCGGCAGTGCTCGGCTCGACAGCGCCTGCTGGTACCTCGGACGCCGCCTCGACAGCACCGGACTCGGCAGCGGCCAGATCGGGCGATTCCTGCTCGACCTCAGGCGTCGCGGCGACGGCCTCGGCCGCATCGCTCGGCTCCACGACGGCCGCCGACGGTCGCTCGTCGTCTTCTTCCTGGTAGCGGCTGCGGACGCGGTCGCCGCGCTCCTCCTGCTCGTCTCGAGACATCCGCTGCCGACGCTGACGCGGTTCCCGCTCACGCCGCGGACCTCGGTCGTCGCGCCGATCTCGACTGCGCGGCCCTCTGTCGCCTCCTCGATCGCCCCGATCGCCTCTGTCGCTTCGCTCACCTCGCGGTTCGCGCTCGCGACGACGTCCGCCGCCGCCATCATCGCCGCCGCCGCCGTTCAGCAGTTCCTTGCGCGATGCGTTGACCCGGCCCAGGTTGTCCACCTCGATCACGATGATCTGCATCTCGTCCCCCACGCTGACAATGTCTTCGACCTTGTCGACGTGGTAGTCGGCCAGCTCGGAAATGTGCACCAAGGCGTCTTTGCCCGGCACCATCTCCACAAACGCGCCGAACGGCAGGATGCGCACCACCTTGCCCGTGTAGATCTGGCCCGGCTCGATGTCTCGGGTCATCGCCGAGATCTTCTCGTAGGCCGCCTGGCCCGAAGCCTGATTGACCGCCGTGATGTAGACCGACCCATCGTCCTCCACCGAGATGTCGGCGCCCGTCTCCTCCTGCAGACCGCGAATCGTCTTGCCGCCGGGACCGATCAGCGAGCCAATCTTGTCCTGCGGCACCTCCAGGCGCAGTATGCGCGGAGCATGCGGCGACATCTCACCGCGCGGCTCCGAGATGCACTCGATCATCACATCCATGATCGCCAGCCGCGCGTCCCGCGCCTGCTCCAACGCGCGGGCCAAGATCTCGAGATCAATGCCCTTGACCTTCATGTCCATCTGCAGCGCCGTCACGCCCTCGCGCGATCCCGCCACCTTGAAGTCCATGTCGCCCAGGTGATCCTCCATGCCGACGATGTCGGTCAGGATCGCCACCTCCTCGTCTTCCTTGATCAGCCCCATCGCGATGCCCGCGATCGGCGTGCGGATCGGCACCCCTGCGTCCATCATCGACAGCACCGACGCGCACACCGACGCCATCGACGTCGATCCGTTCGAGGCCAGCACCTCGGACACCACGCGAATCGTGTACGGAAACTCCTCGAACGACGGCAGAATCGCCGTCATCGCACGCTCGCCGAGCATCCCGTGCCCGATGCTCCGACGCGACGGATTGCCGACGCGGCCCGTCTCGCCCGTCGAAAACGGCGGGAAGTTATAATGGTGCATGAAGCGCTTAGAGTCCTCAGGCGTCAGATCGTCCAGGCGCTGCGCCATGCCCGATCCAGCCAGCGTCGTGAAGCTCAGCACCTGCGTCTCGCCGCGCTGGAACAGCCCCGACCCGTGCGTGCGCGGGACGAGCCCCGTCTCCGCAGACAGCGGGCGCAGATCGGCGTGGCCGCGACCGTCCGGCCGCACGCCCTCCTCCAGAATGCTGCGCCGCACAATCTGCTTCTCCAGCGCGTCGAACGCGTCCTTGTGCGCCTCAGCGTCCGCCTCCTCGTCAAGCCCCGCAACGAAGGCCTCCTTGACCGCGCGGCGGCGATTGTCGCGGTCGGCCTTGTCCTCTGCGTCCCGCAGCGCCGACCGCAGGTCAGCGCCAACCTGCGCGTCCACCGCCGACACCAGCTCCGCGTCAACGGCCTCCCCCTCATAGGCGCGCTTCGTCGGCGACACTTCCGCGGCCAGCGCCTCCTGCATCTCGCAGATCGTCGCGATGGCCTCCTGGCCCAACGCCAACGCGTCCACGAGCAGCGACTCGGGCACCTCGCCGGCGTCCGCCTCGACCATCGTGATCGCATCGCGCGTGCCAGCCACGACCAGGTTGAGGTCAGACGCCTCAAGCTCTGCAAACGTCGGCTGCAGGACCAGCTCGCCGTCCACGTGACCGATCCGCACCGATGCGACCGGACCGTCGAAGGGAATGTCGGACACGCAAAGCGCCGCGGAAGCAGCGATCGTGCCCAGCGTGTCGGGTGGGTTCTCCATATCGACCGCAAAGATCGTGATGATCAACTGCGTGTCGTCGTTGTACCCCTTGGGGAAGAGCGGGCGGATCGGACGGTCGGTCAGCCGCGCCGAGAGCACGGCAGACGTCGTCGGCCGACCCTCGCGCCGGAAGAAGGAACCGGGAATCCGACCAGCGGCGTACAGCCGCTCTTCAAACTCCACGGAGAGCGGGAAGAAGTCGATGCCCGGCCGCGGCTTCGACGCCGTGGCCGTGCCCAGCATCATCGTCTCGCCGTACTGCACGGTGACGGCGCCGCCAGCCTGGTGCGCCAGGCGGCCCGTCTCGATCGTCAGCGTGCGTCCGCCGATCTCTTGCTGGACGGAGCGGGTGGTGATTTCCATAAGGTCGTTCGTTCCTGATCGTTCCTACACCTGGCTCAGAGGCTCTGGTGTGCTGTGTGATGGGTGTGCTGTGTGTGCTGTGAGAGTGTCTCGGCAGGGCAGTCTGTCGATGCGGCCCCAGTCTCTGTCTCAACCCGACGCGTCACGCCCGCTGCGGCGCTCCGACGACGACCCGGCCAAGCCAGGCAAGCGGCTGCCGGCGTCGCTAGCGGCGCAACCCCAGCGCGTTGAGCAGCGTCTGGTAGCGGTTCACATCCTCGCGATTGAGGTACGCGAGCAGCCGACGCCGCTGCCCCACCAGCTTCATCAGCGAGCGCCGCGTGTGATAGTCGTGCCGGTGCTCCCGCAGATGCTCCGTCAGCCGCGTGATCCGCTGCGTCAGCTGTGCCACCTGGACTTCCGTCGATCCGGTGTCGTTCTCGTGCTGTCCAAACCGCTCTGCGATGGCGGCCTTGTCTTCCTTGCTCAGCATGTTTGCTCCGCGCTGTCTTGCCTGCTGCGCGCCGGTTCAGGGTCCGATGCCTCGGAAGTGCAGTGTCGGTCGGCTCTCCCAGCCGCCCGCCCGCCGCCGCGCGTCCTGTGTCTCTGACTGTCTCACTAAACCAGACACTACCAGACCTGCGCCCCCACGCGCACGCTGCAGCCCGCGCAGCAGCCTCCGCACGGTCACGTATGCGACACTGCACACATGACCGTCCTCATGCGACACCCGATCATGATCGTGCGAGCCCGACTCGATCCCACCGTGCTCGCCCAGTTCGAATCATGGCACCAGCAGACCCACCTGCCCCACGTCCTCGAGATCCCCGGCATCGTCTCCGCCTTCCGAGTCCGCGCGGCCGATCCCATCGCCGGCGCACACCTGATGGGCTACACATTCGAGGACGAAGAGGTCGTGCAGCCAGCGCTCAGCAGCGAAGAGGCCCAAATCGCCCGCCGCGACTGGGACCGCTGGGCCGACCAGGTCTACGAGCTATCCGTAGAAATCTACGCACCCCTCCAACCCCTCCCAATCTTCCAGCACCACAACTAACAAATCCCCCCGCCACCATCCCAGCGACCCCCGTCATTCCAGCGCCCCCCGTCATTCCAGCTTGTCTGGAATCTCGCCCCCAGACGCCGCCACAGCCCAGCTACAGATCAACCACTTCCTCCTTGATCGGAGTCTTCCCCTCCGGCAGCGTGAAGAAGTTACAGAAACACGTGCCCTCGAAGTCCACCAGCCCGTTCAGCACAGGCTCACAGACACAGATCGTGTCGTCATTGTTGGCCGGCTGGCAAGGACAATAGAACTTGCCAAACCGCAGGCGCATGCTGACAAAGTCCTCGATCGTCTGATCCGCATTCATCAGGACGTAGCCGCGTTCCTCGCAGAACTGGTCGGCGAGCTCGGTCATCTCGGCCCGGTACTGATCGCGCAGCGCGCGCTCCTCAGCTTCCGGCAATTCGGTGAGTCGTTCGAAGTCGGCCATACCTGCCTGCTTTCGCTCCTGCTCGTGCTCAGTCTACGCCGAGCCAGCCGCCCGCGACGCCGCAAAGTGCACCAACGAGCGAACCGGCACGCCCGTCGCGCCCTTGACCTGCGTGCCGCGAGTCTTGTTGGCATCGTCGGTGCCCGCCATGTCCAGGTGCGCCCACGGCGTCTCGCCGGCAAAGCGCTGCAGAAACTTGGCCGCAGTGATCGCTCCCGCGAGCCGCCCGCCCGTGTTCTTCACGTCCGCCACCTGGCTGCGAATCTGCTCGTCGTACTCCGCGAACATCGGCAGCTGCCAGATCTTCTCGCCCGCCACCTTGCCCGCAGCGATCACCTCCGCCGCCAGCTCGTCGTCGTTCGCCATCACCGCCGTCGCGACATCGCCCAGCGCGACCGCCGCCGCACCAGTCAGCGTGGCGACATCGATCAACGGCGACAGACCCAGATGATTCGCGTACGACAGCGCGTCGGCCAGCACCAGGCGGCCTTCGGCATCGGTGTTGATCACCTCGATCGTCGCGCCGTTCATCGCGGTCAGCAGATCGCCCGGCTTGATCGCGTTGCCGCCCGGCATGTTCTCAGTGCAGGGCGCGAGCGCGGTCACGTTGATCGGAATGCCCAGATCGGCAATCGCGCCCATCGAGGCAACCACCGCCGCCGCGCCCGACATGTCCTGCTTCATCGCCTCCATGTTGGCCGCCGGCTTGATCGAGATGCCCCCAGTGTCGAAGGTGATCCCCTTGCCGCAGTAGCCCAGCCCCGGCTCATCAGCCCCGCCCCGATGCCGAAGAATCAGAAACTTGGCCGGCTGATGTGACCCCTTCGCCACACCAAGGAACGACCCCATGCCCAGCTCCGCCGCCGCCGCCTCGTCCATGATCTCGATCTCGACATCGTGCTGACCGGCCCAGGCTTCAGCCCGCGACGCCAGCTCGGTCGGCGTCAGCAGATTGGACGGCTCGTTCGCCAGATCGCGGGCAAAGTTGGCCGCGCCCGCAAGCGCCCGGCCCTCAACAATGCCCGACTCGACCCCGCTCACGTTGTCGGCATGCAGCGTCACGCGATCGAGCACGTTGGGCGTCTTCTTCGGCGACTGATGGCGGTCGAATCGGTACAGACCGAGATCGAGACCCTCGGCGATAGCGCTGGCGATCTCCGCCGTCGTCATCCCGCAGGACTCGCCATCGACGGCCACCGCCAGCGCACCCGAACCGAGCGAGCGCGCCTTCCGCGCACCGCTCGCTGCAGCATGACGAATCTCGTCAGCGCCCAGCCGCTCCGCCGGGCCCAGACCCGCGATCACCACGCGCGGCGCGGCCGTGCGGCCGAAACTGTGCACGACCACCGCCTCGTTGAGCGCGCCCGACAGCTCACCCGACGCCACCAGCGGCGCGAGTCCACCGTCCAGCGCATCGTTCAGCCGGCGCAGCGCTCCTCCCTCGAGGATGTCGTCGTCCTTCGTCGCGAAAACCAGCAGATGGTCGGCGGCAGCCTCCAGCGCGGGCTGGCCGCTGGCAATGATGTCCATGTTGATCTCTCTAGCCGTGCGTCTGGCGGTCCCATCTATCGTAACGTCCCCCATCGCGTGCACGACCGCTGCACCCGCGAGCCCGCCTGCACACGCTCTAGCGTGGACGGATGACACGCTGGCGGCCCTTTCTGCAGGAGCTCGCGGCCGTGGCCGCCGCCGCCCTGATCTACTACCTCGTGCGCGGCGCCGTCTCCGACCGCGCAGATGAAGCATTCCAGCGCGCACGCGCAATCCTCGACCTCGAGCAACGCCTCCGACTCGATTGGGAAGCCGCCATCCATGACACAATCCTCCACTCCGACGCCCTGATCGACCTCGCCAACGGGACCTACTTCTGGGGACACATGCCGCTCCTGATCGTCGTCGCGCTCTGGCTCTGGCGCGCCGACCGAGCCTCCTGGCGCATCTTCCGCACCGCACTGCTCGTCTCCGCCGCGATCGGCATGATCTCCTACTACCTCTTCCCCACCGCGCCGCCCCGGCTGATGCCCGAACTCGGCTACATCGACACCCTCGCCGCCCGATCCGCCCCGGCCTATCAAGCCCAGGAGGTCGGCCTCTTCGTCAACCCCTATGCCGCCTTGCCCTCGCTGCATGTCGGCTGGGCTCTGCTCGCCGGACTCGCCCTCTGGCGCACATCGCAGCACCACTGGACTCGGCTGCTCGCCCTTGCCATCCCACTCTCACAGAGCTGGGCCGTCGTAGCCACAGCCAACCATTGGACCATCGACGCATTCGCCGGCATCGCCATCTGCACCCTCGCATGGCTATTCGCGCTCCTGTTCTCTAGGCTGACATTCAGATCGCCAATCCAGATGCAGAGGAATCAACAATGCTGATCGTCACGACATCCACCGTGCCCAATCGCGAGATCGCAGACGTGCTCGGACTCGTCAGCGCCAACAGCGTGCGCTCCCGCAACGTCGGCCGAGACATCCTCGCCGGCCTCAAAAGCATGATGGGCGGAGAAATCCACGCCTACACCAAGCTGATGACCGAAACGCGAGAGCAGGTCCTCGAACAGCTGGCAGCATCCGCCGAAGCCATGGGCGCCGACGCAATCGTCGGCATGAAAATGGAAAGCTCCGACGTCGGCCAAAACATGGCCGAAATCTACATGTACGGCACCGCAGTCAAACTCAGCTAAGACCGTTCAAGCAACCAAACCACCACAAAATCCCCCCTCCGTCATTCCAGCTTGTCTGGAATCCCGCCCGACGACACCCACCGAAATCCCTCCGCCGTCGCCCCAGCCCTCCCCCGTCACTCCCCCCCCCAGTTCGTCATTCCAGCTTGTCTGGAATCCCGCCCCACAGCCCCCCGCCGCCGACCACCGACCCCTACGCCCAACCCCGATGAGCACGCAACCG
>JAJDZG010000005.1 GCA_022824765.1 Dehalococcoidia bacterium
CGCCGCCACGGTCTAATCGCCGCTGTCCGTCATTCCAGCCAACATCCGTCATTCCAGCCAAGATCCGTCATTCCAGCTTGTCTGGAATCTCGCCTGGTCAGCAGAGCGCAGAAGGAACGAGGTCCCAGACGTCGCTGGGACGACGAGCTGCGGCAGTGTCCGTCATTCCAGCTTGTCTGGAATCTCGCCTGGCCAGCAGCGCGAAGGAAACGAGGTCCCAGACTGCGCTGGGACGACGAGCTGCGACAGTACTGGGACGACGAGCTGCGACAGTGCTGCGGCGGTGGCTAGTACGCTGACGGCATGGTCTTCCTCGACACCATCCTGCCGTTCGTCGGCATTCTGCTGGGCCTGGTCGTGCTGCACGAGCTGGGCCACTTCGTCGCGGCCAAGCTCGCCGGCGTGCGGGTCGAAGAGTTCGGCGTCGGCCTGCCGCCTCGGATCGGCAAAGGCTGGCAGTTCGGCGAAACCCTCTACTCCTTCAACTGGCTGCCGATCGGCGGCTTCGTCCGCCTGACGGGCGAGGAAGCGTCGGGCCTGCTCGTCACGGGCGTGGAGGAGGACTCCGGATTCGGCGACTTCCTCGTCGCCGGCGATCGCATCATCAAGGTCGGCGGCAAGCGCGTGGTCACACCCGACCAGCTGATCGACCGACTGCTGTCGACGATGGGTGATCCCAAGTGGGAGGTCACCTACGACCACGAAGAGGCGGACGGCCGCAAGACGACCTGGACGATCTCGCGCCGACCGCGAGAGGACGCCGACGCACCGGCGCGGCGCAGCTACCGCACGACCGAAGAGCAGCGGCGCGAGTTCATCAACGAGCGCGGCGAGGCGGACATCCTCGGCATCACCGTCGGCATCGACCCGCGCTCGCTGGGGGCCAAGTCGCGGTTCACCCGGATTGTGATCATGGCCGCAGGCGCGCTCGTCAATGCGATCCTGCCGTTCTTCCTCTTTGCCGTCGGCGCGCTCATCCCCGACAACGTATCGGCCGGTCCTGCGGTCGTCACGAGCACGATCGAGTCGGCGCCGGCGCATCAAGCAGGCATCCGCGCGGGCGACCGGATCATCGCCATCGACGGCGAGCAGATCAGCAATGCCGCCGATCTCTCCCGATACATCCAGCTGAACCTGGGAGAGACGCTCAACGTGACCGTCGAACGGCCCGTCGCGGGATCGATCACCGACAGCCGAGCTTCGACCGAACCTGAAGTGTTCGAGGCCCAGGTGCACGCTCGACTTGCTCCCCAACCGTTGACCCACATCGTCCAGCAGGGCGACACGGTCCACGACATCGCAGACGCGCTCGGCGTCTCGGCCGCCTCCGTGATCGCCGCCTGGGGCATCGAGACGCGAGAACTGTCGCCAGGGCAGGAGATGGAGCTGCCCGGCGACCGCACCTACACCACGCAGGACGGCGACACGATGATCTCGATTGCGATTGAGGAATCTGTCCGCATGGCGTCGGTCTATGCCGCGCTAGAGATCGACCCGCTCCATCCACCGCCTGGCATTGAGATCGCCGTCCCGCAGGGCGCGACGGGCATCAGCGTTGCCGACGGCACGCGGCTCGTCACCCGCGAGAGCCCCTCGTTCGGCGAAGCGGTCGCGGCCGGCTGGACGCAGACGCGCGACACGTTCATCCTCGTGCGCAATCGAATCCGTTCCTGGATCGCGGGCGGCGAGCCGATCGAGTTTTCGGGGCCAGTTGGCATTGCGCGGGTCACCGGCGAGGTGGTCGACCGCGCTGGCTGGGATCGGCTGATTGAGCTCGCCGCGCTGATTTCGCTGAACCTGGCGATCGTCAACATCTTGCCGCTGCCGATGCTCGACGGCGGACGGATCATGTTCGTGCTGCTCGAGATCGTGCGGCGCGGCAAGAAGATCAGCCCGGAGCGCGAAGGGCTCGTGCACATGGCCGGCTTCGCCGCGCTGCTCCTGTTCGTCGTCGTGATCAGCTACTTCGACATCAGCAGAGCCATCTCGGGCGAGCCGGTCATTCCCTGATCCTGCTCGGCTCGCGGACGCTAGACTGTTCGCGATCCGATTCGTTCGCCAGCCCGAAGGAGCAAGCATGGCGTTCCAGACCTTTATCGACGCCGACACGCACATCACCGAACCTGCCGACCTGTGGACTTCTCGCGTCTCCTCCAAGTGGGGCGACCGGGTGCTGCACGTCAAGCAGGACGACCAGGGCACCAACGCCTGGTTTGTCGGCGACGCCAAAGTCGCCAACGCGCCGTCGGGCGTCTTCGCCGGTTGGAAGGGCAAGTTTCCCAGCTCGCCGCCCACCTACGAGGAGGCTCACCCGGCCAGCTTCGACGTGCACGAGCGCCTGAAGCTGATGGATGAGACCGGCGTCTACGCGCAGGTGCTGTATCCCAACGTGGCGGGCTTTGGTTCACAGCGATTCCTCTCGCTGGGCGATCCCGAGCTGATGCTCGAATGCGTCCGCGCCTGGAACGACTTCCAGCTCGACTGGATTTCCGTCGCGCCCGAGCGGTTCGTCGCCAACATCTCGGTCCCCTTCTGGGACATCGAGGAGACGGTCAAGGAAATCGAGCGCGTCGCGCCCCGAGGCATGCGCGGCATCCTCTTCACCGGCGACCCGCAGTCGCACGGACAGCCCTTCCTCGGCGACCACCATTGGGACCCGCTCTGGAACATCGCCTCCGACGCCGGCCTGCCGATCTCGTTCCACATTGGATCGGGCGACTTCAACGACGGCTTCACGCCTGACCGACTCGCCGTCGACGGTGCGGAGGTCACCTACGCGCGCACGTCGACCAGTCTGTTCCTGGCCAACGGCCTGCAGATGACCGATCTGCTGCTCTGCGGCGTGCTGCCGCGCTTCCCCGAGCTCAAGTTCATCTCGGTCGAGTCGGGCATCGGCTGGGTGCCGTTCTGCCTCGAGAGCTGCGACTACCACTTCCTCGCGGCGGACATCCGCAAGGCGCGCCCAGAGTTCGAGATGATGCCGTCCGACTACTTCCGCCGCCAGGTCTACACCTGCTACTGGTTCGAGAAGATCGCGCCGCGCAAGCTGATCGACGACATCGGCGAGGACAACATCCTCTTCGAGACGGACTTCCCGCACCCGACCTGCCTCTACGGCAACGTGCAGGAGACGATCGAGGACGGCCTCGAGGGTCAGTCGGAGGAGACGCGCCGCAAGATTCTCTGGGAGAATTCGGCCAAGCTCTACAACATCGACATCCCCGAGGTCATGCCCGCCGGTCTCGCCGCCGCAGCCGCCGCTGGCGGCTAAGCCCGCCCCGCACAATGCCCCATCCCCCGCTCCACGCGGGGGGTACGGGCGTCCATCCCCCGCGTCACGCGGGGGTCCGCTCGGCGCCGCGCGAGGTCCCATCCCCCGCTTCACGCGGGGGTCTGCTCGGTGCTACTCGAGGTCCCATCCCCCGCTCCACGCGGGGGTCCGCTTGGTACTGCGCCGCTTTGCCGACGATGCTTGACAGTTCCATATAGGACTGGTAGTCTTCTATATAGAAAGGAGGCGGCAATGCCTCGCAGCGATACAGGTGGATTCCAGGACGGCTTCATAGAGATCGTTAAGGAACAGCTCATAGCGCTACGCAAGGACCTCAGCCAGCATGATGAAGCCATCAGACGGCATGAATCTCGCGCATCTGACGAACGGGCGGCTCGTGCTCAGACAGCTAAACGGATTGCACAGCTTGAGGAGCTGCTCCCTTCAGGTTCTCAAGTTGACCAACTCTCTGGGAATCCAGGACATCAGGGTGTGGTGCCGCCGTTCGCCGATGCGAATAGCGTGGTCTCTCTCATCCGTGAGAAGGGCGAAATGCACTACACCGCCATCCATCGCGATCTTGTCGAACGCGGATTCAAGATCGGTGGAGAAGGGAATGCCAACACGCTTCTTTCGCGCTATTTCAACGAC
>JAJDZG010000110.1 GCA_022824765.1 Dehalococcoidia bacterium
ATTTGTTCAGCGTTCTGGGCCAGGTCGAGCAGCTCGGGCGCGGCGAGGGTGATCAGGCGCGGGTCGCCTGGCCCGGCGCCGACCAGGAGGACGGGCTGTGGGTCAGGCATGGTGCTCCCCGATCAGTCGCTGGCCTCGTTCCAGCAGGCGTTCGGCGACCTCGAGGCCGACCTGCTCAGGGTCCTCGCCGGCGCGTTGGACATCGACGGAGGTCTCGCCGTCTTCGCTGAGCAGGCGTCCAGCGAGGACAACCTCGCCGCCGCGCACACCGCTTTTGAGTCGGACGGTGCGTTGGCCGCGCCTGGCGTGATTGATCAGCAGCTGGTTGATGTTGTCCTGGGTGATGGTCTGGCTGCGGGGTGCTTTGCCGACGTCGATTTGTTCAGCGTTCTGGGCCAGGTCGAGCAGCTCGGGCGCGGCGAGGGTGATCAGGCGCGGGTCGCCTGGCCCGGCGCCGACCAGGAGGACGGGCTGCGGGTCAGGCATGGTGTTCCGCCATCAGACGCTGGCCTCGTTCCAGCAGGCGTTCGGCGACCTCGAGGCCGACCTCGTCGGGGTCCTCGCCGGCGCGTTGGACATCGACGGAGGTCTCGCCGTCCTCGCTGAGTAGGCGTCCAGCGAGGACAACCTCGCCGCCGCGCACGCCGCCCAACGCGCCGAGCGGCAGCGAACAGCCGGCGCCCAGCGTTCGCAGCATGGCTCGCTCGGCGGAGACGGCCAGCGCGGTGGGTTCGTGATTGATTGCGGCGAACAGGCCGGCCTCATCGTTGCGGCACTGCAGGACGAGCGCTCCCTGGCCGGGCGAGGGCATCATCAGGTCGATCGGGATGAGCTCGTCGGGCGTGCGGCCGAGCCGTTGCAGGGCCGCGGCGGCGACGACGACGGCGTCAACCTTGCCGTTGGCGATGAGGGTGAGGCGCGTGTCGACGTTGCCGCGGATGTCGGCGATCTCGAGGTCGGGGCGGCGTCTCAACAGCTGGGCGGCGCGGCGTCGGGAGCCAGTGCCGATCCGTGCGCCGGCGGGCAGCGCGTCGAGGGGACCGGCACGGCTGACGAGGGCGTCGCGGACGTCCCCGCGCGGCAACCAGCAGGCCAGCGCGGTGCCGTGGGCGATCTGCGGCGGGACATCCTTGGCCGAGTGGACGGCGAGGTCGATCTGCCCGTCGAGCAAGGCCTGTTCGACCGCTCGGACGAAGACGCCCTGGCCGCCGATCTGTCGCAGGCTGGAGACGCGGTCACGGTCGCCCTGGGTGGTGATGGGGATGAACTCGGTCTCGATGCCGGCGGCGGCGAGCGCGGCAGAGGCGATGTCCGCCTGCACCCGCGAGAGGGCGCTGCCGCGGCCGCCCAGGCGTTGGGTGTTCACGGCAGGGGGTCCGCGTTGCGAATGGGCTGTCCCAAGCGCGCCAGGAGCAGGGCCTTGGCCTGGCCGCGGCGGCGTTGGGCGAGCAGGATGCGCAGATTGCCGTCCATTGCGGACTGCCAGGCGTCTGCGGAGACGGATCGGAAGACGTTGCGGCGGCGCAGGTCGGCGCGGACCTCGGCGACGAGTTCCGTCATGGTCGCTGTGTCAGCGTCCAGGTAGTCGGTCAGTTCTTCGCGCAGTCGACGGGCGGCGGCGGGGCTGCCGCCGCTGGTGGAGACGGCGAGGGTGACGGGCGGCTGTCTGACGACGGCGGGCAGGATGAAGTCGCAGTGCTGAGGGTCGTCGGCGGCGTTGAAGGGTACGCCGATCTCGCGGGCGTCGGCCTGTAGGCGGGCGTTGTCAGCGGGGTCGTCGGCGGCGGCCATGACGAGGGCGCAGCCGTTCATGTCTCCGTTCTGATACTCGCGGTGCAGATGTCGAATGCGGCCCTGTTGCTGCAGGGCGGCGAGCTCTGCTGAGAGGTCAGCCGCTGCGACGCAGACATCCGCCTCGGCGGCGAGGAGACCGCGCACCTTCTCCAGCGCCAGCCTGCCTCCGCCGATGACGAGCACGCGCCGACCGGTGAGGTCGAAGAAGACGGGGTAGTAGGGTCGGTTGGCGGACACGGAGACTCAGGCGGGGATGTCGAGCTGGGCGATGGCGATGCCGCGCTCGCCCTGCGTGGAGTAGAGCAGGTAGGTCACGCCGTCGTCCTCACAGATGGCGGGGTCGCGGAGTTCGTGGACTGGTTGCGGGGCGTAGCCGCGCAGGCTGGGCGCGATGGGCAGGTTGGCGCCTTCCCAGTCGTAGGTGGGACGCAGCAGCTCAGAGGGCGGGCCGGCGGTCCAATCGCGCCAGTCGCCGCGGAGCGCGATCTGGGCGGAGTAGATGCGCTCTGGGGCGTCGCCGGCGGTCGTCCAGAAGACCCACAAGGTGTCAGCGGCGCGCAGCAGGGCGCAGTGGCGCATGTCGTTGGCGAAGAGCTGCGGGCCCTGCTCGAAGGCGGTCAAGCCGTCGTCGGAGCGGTAGAGGATGCCGGGCATGGCCATGCCGTACCAACCGGGCTGCTGCACGTCGTCGAGTTCGATCATGCGGAGGTAAGGCGCGGCGATGATCTCGTCGCGGGGGTTGAAGTTGACGCCGTCTGCGGAGAGCGCGACGCGCGAGACCTGGCGGCCGTCGGCGAGCTGGCCGTGGAAGTAGAGGCGGATGAGGCGGGCGTCGTGGTCGACGACGGCGTCGGGCGAGGCGATGTGGGGGTAGAGGCGGCCGAGTTGCTTGAGCTGGTCGAGTCCGTCGTCGAAGTCGTCGAGCGAGCTGGGGAAGGCGGTCTGTTCGAGCTGCAGGGCGCCTGGTTGATGGGTGTGCCAGGGACCGAGCAGGTGATCGGCGAGGGCGAGGCGGATGTAGCGGCCTTTGTGGTCGGCGAAGTAGAGGTAGTACTCGGCCATTCGGTTTGGGAGCCACTGCGGCGCGCGGATCAGGGAGGGGCCGTTGATGTTGGCGCCCATGCGGGGGTCCATGTGGGGCTGGATGATGGGGCCGTCGGTCGACAAGCGAATCGCGCGCATGTGACACTCCGCACCGCTGCGCTGGGATGCTGTCATCTTAGAGGCGGATAAGCTCGCTGGTATGAGACGACATCAGCTGGGCTTGCAGCACGGGGCGCTGCGGGAGATCATCGAGACGGCGATTCTGGGGTTGATCGTGTTCCTGCTGGCGCGGGAGGCGGTGCAGAACTTCCAGGTCGAAGGTCGTTCGATGGCGCCGACTCTGGCGAGCTCGGAGTTGGTGCTGGTCAACAAGATCGGCTTCTGGGAGGTTGATCTGGGGCCGTTCGATGCGCTGCTGCCGGGTCGGAGCAACGGCGACTTCCTGCTCTCGGGGCCGCACCGAGGGTCGGTGATCATCTTCCAACCGCCGTATCAGAGCGCGCACGACTTCGTGAAGCGGGTGATTGGGTTGCCGGGCGACACAATTGAGGTGACGCACGGGAGGGTCTTCGTGAACGGGATTGAGCTGAACGAGCAGGACTACACCTACGCGCCGCCCAGCTATCAGTGGGGGCCGGCGGTGATCCCGCCTGAGCACTACTTCGTGCTGGGCGACAACCGCAACTCGAGCCAGGACTCGCACGTCTTTGGGCCGATCCATGAGGATCAGATTGTCGGCGAGGTGATGTTCCGCTGGTTCCCGTTCGACAAGATCACGAGCGGCATCTCGCGGGAGACGGTCGATTACGACGGAACGGTGCTGGAATGAGCGACTCAGCTGAGGCGATGGCGATGCTGGAAGCGGCCGGCGCGGTGTTGCGCGGACACTTCCAGTATGCGTCGGGTCGTCATGGCGACACCTACATCGAGAAGTTCCGGCTGCTGGAGCGTCCGCGCTTGACGGAGTCGTTGTGCGGACAGATCGCGGGATGGGCGCTGGCGCTGGATGTGGAGATCGTGGTGGGTCCGACGACCGGGGGCATCCTGCTCGGTCATGAGACTGCGAAGCAGCTGGGCGATGACGTTCCTGCGTACTTCGCGGAGCGGCGTGAGGACGGTGAGGGTCGCTATCTGGGTCGGGGATTCGCGATCGGCGCGGGGCAGCGGGTGTTGGTGGTGGACGACGTGCTGACGACGGGTGGATCGGTGCGGGACACGCTGGATGCGGTGCGGGCGGCGGGGGGCGAGCCGGTTGGTGTGGGGTTGATCGTCGATCGGACGAATGGGGCGACCAGCTTCGATGGTCTGCCGATGTTCGCGTGCTTGGAGATCGACGTGGCGAGCTATGAGGCGGCCGAGTGTCCGCTCTGCCGTGAGGGGGTTCCGCTGACGATCACCTGAGTGGCTAGCCGGCGGCGTGGATGAAGACGCCTGAGGCGGCTCCGGTGAGGTCGGCGATGACGGCGAGAGCGAGGGCGTAGGCTCCGAAGCCGAAGGCGGTGCTGATGACGGCGGCGCGATCGTCGGCGTCGGGCGCGGCGGCACGGACGGCGATGACGGCGAGCAGGGCGATGGCGACGGTGGCGAGCAGTCCCACGGCGAAGCTGGCAGGCCCGACGACGAGGAAGACTTGCCAGACGGCGAAGCCGCTGGTGAGGGCGAGTGCGCGGAGGAGGGCGCGCGGGCTGACATCGATGTCGAAGATGGAGCGCAGCGCGTAACGGGTGAGGGCGAACCAGAGGGTCCAGGCGGCGAGGGAGGCGAGGGTCCCGAAGAGCATGACGCGGAGTGCGGCGTCGCCGACACCGCTGCCGCCGGCCTCGATGATCATCCAGAGGAAGGCGCCGAGGCTGGATGCGAGCAGTCCGGCGCAGAGGACGGAGAGGGCTGGTGCGGTGTCGGACTCGTTGCGGGCGGCGTCGCCGATGACTGCGAGGTCGCCGGCGAGCAGTCGTCGGTGCAGGCTCAGGGTTCGGCGCCAGTCGATGCCGCGTTGAGCGGCGTGGGACCACTGGCGGAAGCGGGCGGCGGCACCGCGGGAGGGTTGCGGGGGAGCGAGCGTAGGATGGATGGGGATCTGGGTCATGATGTCACCGTGCTGTCAAGCGTCTGAGTTGGCTGAGTCCGAGGCTGGCCCGGAGGAGTTTGGCCGTGATTCCACTATGCCCTGATGCCGTCGTCTTCTGAATCGAACCTGCGTAAAATCGGCACGCTGGCGGCGCTGGATCGGGCGGTGTCGGCGTGTCGAGCGTGCCCGCGGCTGGTGGAGTGGCGCGAGCGGGCGGCGTCGGAGCGTCGCGCGGCGTATCGGGGCGAGACGTACTGGGGTCGTGCGGTGCCGTCGTTCGGTGCGGGCGACGCACGGATTCTGGTGGTGGGGCTCGCGCCTGCGGCGCACGGCGCGAACCGCACCGGTCGGATGTTCACGGGTGATCGGTCGGGTGATTTCCTGTATCGCGCACTGTACGAGGCGGGGCTGTCGAGCCAGCCTGAGGCGTGGTCGGTCGACGATGGGTTGGTGCTGAACGGGGTACGGGTGACGTCGGTGGTGCGTTGCGCGCCGCCGGAGAATCGGCCGAGCACCGCCGAGCGCGATCGTTGTCTGCCGTTTCTGCGGCAGGAGCTGGCGCTGCTCGAGGATTTGCGGGTGATCGTCTGTCTCGGGGCGTTTGCGTGGGACAACTGCGCGAGGGAGTTGGCGGTGCGTCCGCGCCCGAAGTTTGCTCACGGTTTGGAGCATGAGGCAGACGGGCTGACGTTGTTGGGTTCGTATCATCCGAGCCAGCGCAACACGTTCACGGGGCTGTTGACGTCGGCGATGTTCGCGGAGGTGTTTGGGCGCGCGTCGCAGCTGGCGGGTCTGCGGGGTTAGGGAGAGCGGCTGGGGTCTGTTCGGTGTTCAGGTGGATTTTTTTGTGGGAGGGTGGTTGGCGGTGATTTGCAGTGGAGGGCTGGTGATGGTGGGTTTGGGTGTTCAGGGTTCGTTCAGGTTTTGTGCGGGTTTGTTCGGGTGAGTTCGGGTCTGTTCGGTTTGTTGTGGGGGTCATGGTCGGTGTCCTCTCGTTGGTGCTGGGAGGTCACTTTAGCAGAACTTGTGTTCGTTTGTTGGGGTTTTGCGTTGCTTGGCTGACGTTTGGGGCTGGGCTTTGGCGCTGAGGGGGCGAGATTCCAGACAAGCTGGAATGACGGAGGGGGGCTGGTTTGACGGTGGTTGTGCTGGTGTGACGGTTGGGTGGGCTGGTGTGACGGGGGGGGGGGTTAGCCGATGCAGAGGTTGCCTTCGGCGCAGCAGTCTTCGATTGGGGAGGTGCCGGCGGTTACTTCGGCGAGGGGGATCAGGTTTTGGGCGCGGGTGGCGTATGGGGCTGGTGGTAGGTCGTTGGTGATGGTGTAGACCTCCCAGCGGGTGCCTGAGGGGTCTGCGATCCAGACTTTGTCTTGCTCGGCGTGGCAGCAGACGACCTGGTCCTCGATTTCGATGTCGAGTCCGAGGCTGCCGAAGCGCTGGGTTTCGCTGTGGACTGTGGCGGTGGAGTCGACCTCGACGCCGAGATGGTTGAGGGGTGCGCTGGCGTGTGCGTTCTCGATCAGGACGAGTTTGAGGGGCGGGTCGTCGACCTCGAAGTTGGCGTAGCCGGGCCGGACCTTGTGGGGTTCGGTCTGGAACATGTGGCTGTAGAAGTGGATGGCGGCATCGAGCTCCGCGACGTTGAGGGCAAGTTGGACTCGAGACATGGTTGTGCTCCTAATCGGCGAGGGCGAGGGCTGGCGCGGCGTCTGTGGTCAGCGTATTGCGTTCGTGGACGAGGGGCATGACGAGGTTGCCGAAGAGGGTGGCTTCTTCGTCGTGCGGATAACCGGAGAGGCAGAATTCGGTGCAGCCGATATCGATGAATTGCTGGAGGGTGTCGGCGACTTGCTGAGGGTTGCCGACGATCATGAGTCCGGCGCCGCCGCGGACGGTGCTGAGTCCGCTCCAGAGATGGGGTGCGATGCGGTAGTCGTTGTCGCGGGATTCCTGGGTGAGCTGCCACATGCGGCTGTCGGCCTGGGAGTCGCCGCGCCAGGTCTTGCGGACTTCGCGCTGGCGGTCGGTGGTGCCGTCGATGAGGTGGTGTGCGGCGTCCCAGGCGTCGTTCTCGGTTTCGCGCACGCAGACTTGCATTCGCATGCCGAAGTTGATGGATTGGCGTCCGAAGCGGTGTGCGCGGCGGCGGATATCGGCGACCTTGAGTTCGGTGCGTTCTGGGGTGTCGCCCCAGAAGAGGTAGCAGTCGGCGTGTTTGGCGCCGACGTCACGTGCGGCGTCGGACTCGCCGCCGATGTAGAAGCGAGGGTAGGGCTGCTGGAGCGGTTTGGGGTGTGCGATGGCGCCGTTGAGCTGGAAGTGTTTGCCGTTCCAATCGATTCGCTCGTTGGAGGTCCAGAGGGTTTTCATGAGCTGGACTGATTCGTCCATGACTTCGTAGCGTTCGTCGTGGCTGAAGGTGATGCCGTCGCCGGCGAGGTCGCGAGGGTTGCCGCCGGCGATGAGGTTGATGTAGACGCGTCCGTGGGAGAGCTGGTCGAAGGCGGCGATCATGCGGGCCATTTGAGTGGGCAGGATGTAACCGGGTCGGGCGGCGACGAGCATTTTGAGCTTGGTCGTGCGGGCGGACATCATGGCGGTGGAGATCCAGGCTTCCCAGCAGGTGGGGGTGACGGGTACGAGGGCGTACTCGAAGCCGGCCGCTTCAGCGGCGAGGGCGACACGGTCGAACATTTCCATCGAGGCGGGAATGAATTCGTCGGGGTCGGCGAAGTTGGTGAGGTCGCCATGGGTCGGGATGTACCAACCGAAGCGGACGTTGGTTTGGGTTGAATCGGTCATTTTGGGCGTCCATCTCTGTGGGATTTAGCGGATTCTACGGTAGATGGAGTCGCTTCAGTCCTCGCTCGGCTTTTGCGCTCAGGTGGAGTTCCAACACGGCTGGCAGTGGTCCGTTTAGTCCTCGAGCCTGAGCTCTGCTCGAACTTCCGACCATGGGCGCGAGGGAAGGTCACCGGTTCGCATTGCTTCTGCCGTCTGGTGAGTTGACGTGATCAGGACTGCCTCGTCCCAGTCGTCGTCGTCCCAGTCCTCGATTGGTGGGAACAGGTCGAGGTCGAGCAGAGCGAAGTCGATTTGGGCGAGTCGCGGGTCGGCGGTCTGTGGCTCTGGCATGACGTGGTCCGAATCTTGTGGTGTGGGGATTGTACGGTAGATGGTGAGGGGATGCTGTTGGCGGTGGTGGTGTGACTCGATGCGGTTGTGGGAGCGGATTGGTGGATTGGCTTTGGAGTAGCTTGTTCTGAAGGACTAAGTGAGGAGAGATTGAGATGGGCAAGCTTGATGGTCAGGTGGCGGTGATTACGGGCGGGAACAGCGGGATTGGCGCGGAGACGGGCCGGCTGTTTGCGTCGGAGGGGGCGCGGGTGATTCTGATGGCGCGGCGCGTGGCGGAGGGCGAGGCGATTGTGGGGGAGATCAACGCGTCGGGCGGCGAGGCGACGTTCATTGCGTGCGATGTCGGCGACAATGACTCGGTGGTCGCGGCGGTCGATGAGGCGTCGCGGGCGTACGGTCAGATTGATCTGTTGTTCAACAACGCGGGCGGCGGGGCGCCGGGCACATTCCCGAACGAGCCCAACGAGATGTGGCTGCGGGTGATCAATGTGAATCTGACGGGCACGTTTTATGTGAGCCAGGCGGTCTGGCCGCACATCAAGGCACAGGGCGGCGGGGCGATTGTGAACATGTCGTCGCTGGCTGCGCAGCGGGGATTTTCGTCGCGGATGCAGGACGAGTTCGGGACGGCGTCGGCGTCGTACTACGCGGCGAAGGCGGGCGTGGACGCGTTGACGCGGTACATGGCTGGGGCGGGCGGGCGCGACAACATTCGGGTGAACTGCGTTCGGCCGGGTCAGATCATCACACCGGGCGCGACGCGTGGCACGTACAACGATCCGGACGGGGGGCATCACGTCTTCGAGAAGATGTTCGACTTTGCGCAGATCGTGCAGGGGCCGGGCTACTCGATTGATGTGGCCAAGCTGGTGTTGTTTCTGAGCTGCGATGACTCGCGCTTCATCAGCGGGGAGATCATCAACGTTGACGGCGGGGTGGCGGCGAAGATTTAGGTTTATTGGTCCTGGTAGTTGGGGTTGCGGCGTTCGGCGAAGGCCTGGGTGCCTTCTCGGGCGTCATGGGAGGAGAATGCGAGCCTGGAGTATTCCTGGTAGAGGCGGAGGCCGTCGGCGAGGGACATATCGCGGCCGCGTCGGGCGAGTTCCTTGGTGAGGCGGAGGGCGAGGGGGCTGTTGGCGGCGATTTTTTCGGCCATGTCGTGGGCGGCTGGGAGGAGGTCGTCTGGTTCGGTGACGCTGCTGACGAGTCCGATGCGGTGAGCTTCTTGAGCGTCTATGAAGTCGCCGGTGAGGAGCAGGCGCATGGCGTCGGAGGTTCCGACGAGGCCGGGGGTTCTGAGGGCGCCGTAGCCGTGCAGGATGCCCCAGCGGGGCTCTGGGCAGCCGAATTGGGCGGTGTTGTCGCAGATGCGGATGTCACAGGTGAGGGCGAGTTCGAGACCGCCGGCGAGGCAGTAGCCGTTGATGGCGGCGATGGTGGGTTTGGCGGTTTCGAGGCCGTTGTCGAAGCGGTCGCCGGACCAGGGCATCCAGGCTTGACGGTCGCCGAACTCGAGGAGGTCGTGACCGGAGGAGAAGGCGCGGCCGGATCCGCTGACGATGACGCAGCGCACCTGGGGGTCGGCGTCGGCCTGCTTTAGGGCGTCGCCGATGGCTCGGTACATGTCGTCGGTCATTGCGTTGAGCTTTTCGGGTCGCAGCAAGCGCAGGGAGGCGATGTGGCCGGTGACGGTGTAGCCGATTTCTTCCATGTCGGACTCCTCAGACTCCTGAATTGGGCGCGGTGGTCGTTGTCCAAGATAGGAAGTCGGGGCTGGTGTGGGGAAGTGTGTATTCTGGCATCGGGCGAAGGCCATGCGGACGGGCCGGGGACTGTTGATCGTCCGCCTAGATCGATTTCGTCATGATTGGCAAGAGTAAGGAGCACGTCCACGACGTGGTCGTGGTGGGGGCTGGCGCCGCAGGCGTGGGGGCGGCGGTCACGCTGGGGCACGCCGGGATTGAGAATCTGGTTGTGCTGGAGCGTGAGACGGTGGGCTCATCGTTCGCCGCATGGCCGGCGGAGACTCGATTCATCACACCGTCGTATGCGACGAACTCGATTGGGATGCTGGACATCAACTCGATTGCGATGGGGACGTCACCGGCGTACAGCCTGGAGGTGGAGCATCCGACGGGGGCGGACTACGCGAAGTACTTGCGGGCGGTTGCGCACTTCTTTGAGGTTCCTGTTCGGACGAACACGAGTGTGTTGCGGGTTGCCGAGGAGGACGGGGGCTTCCGCATCGAAACGGACGCTGAGGCGCTGTACGCGAAGCATGTGATTTGGGCGGCTGGCGAGTTTCAGTATCCGCGGCTGGGCGGATTTGCGGGTAGCGAGCTGTGCCGCCACACGGCGACGATTCCCAGTTATGACGAGCTGGAGGGCGATGAGATCATCGTTATTGGCGGGTACGAGAGCGGGATCGACGCTGCGTACCACCTGGCGTACTGCGACAAACGGGTGCGGGTCTTTGACATCGACTGTCCGTGGGAGAGCGAGAGTTCTGACCCGAGTATCGCGCTGTCACCGTTCACGCTGGAACGGATTCATGAGCGTCCGTTCGTTGAGCGAGTGGAGCTGCACGGCAACAGCGGGATCGAGTGTGTGACGTGCGCGGACGGGGCGTATGAGGTGACTGTTGAGGGGGGAGCACGGTTTCGCACGTCGGTGCCGCCGCTGCTGGCGAGCGGCTTTGAGGGCAGCCATCGGCTGGTGGCTGATTTGTTTGAGCAGCGGGAGGACGGCTACTTGCTGCTGAGCGAAGACGATGAGTCGACGATCACGCCGGGCATCTTTCTGTGTGGGCCGGCGGTTCGCCACAACAATCACGTGTTCTGCTTCATTTTCAAGTATCGGCAGCGGTTTGCGGTGGTTGCGAAGGCGATTGCGACGTCGCTGGGGCTGCCGGCGGAGGCGTTGGAGGAGTATCGCAAGTGGGGGATGTATCTGGATGATCTCTCCTGCTGCGGCGAGGGCTGCGTATGTTGAGGCGGACTGAAGACGCGGCGCTTGGATCGAGCGCGAAGCGAAGTCGTCTGAGTCGGGCGCGGAGCCTGAGTTGGCTGGGACAGACGGCTGCGAGTCTGTTCTGGATTGGGAGCATGCTGATCTATGGGCTCGAGTCGGGCGGTGATTGGCTGCAGTTGTGCGCTGCAACGGCGTGGTTGGTGGCGAACGTCGTGAGCCTCGTCCGCGCGGGTGGGGAGTGAAGATTGGCGTGCTGCGGTCGTTTTGCGACGTCGTGGTTTGGAGGCTCTAGCCTGCCAGCGACGGTTTCCCAGTGGAATGGACGCTCACGATGACTGACGCTGCCGATCTTGCCTACGCCACGATTGAATCGCTTGCGCCGCGGATTGCGTCGGGCGAGCTGTCGCCGGTCGATCTGACTGCGGCGCAGCTGTCGCGGATCGACGCTCTGGATGGTCCGCTGAAGAGCTATGCGACGGTGATGGCGGACACAGCGTTGGCAGAGGCACGGCGTGCGGCTGCGGAGATTGCGTCGGGCGATGTGCGTGGTCCGCTGCATGGGATTCCGATTGCGGTGAAGGATCTGTGCTACACAGCCGGGGTGGCGACGATGGGCGGCACGAAGGTGCTGGAGGATTTTGCGCCTGAGTTTGACTCGACGGTGGTGTCGCGGTTGCGCGAGGCGGGCGCGGTGCTGCTGGGCAAGCTGAACCTGACGGAGGGCGCGATGGCGGGCTACAACCGGGCGCGGCAGGTGCCGGTGAATCCGTGGGCGGCGGATCGTTGGACGGGGGTGTCGTCGAGCGGATCGGGCGTGGCGACGGCTGCGGGGCTGTGTTACGCGTCGCTGGGTTCGGACACGGGCGGATCGATTCGGGGTCCGTCGGCGAGCTGCGGGATTGTGGGGTTGAAGCCGACGTGGGGACGGGTGAGCCGATACGGGGTGCTCGATTTGGCGCAGTCGCTGGATCATGTGGGTCCGATGTGCCGGTCGAGCTGGGATTGCGCGGTGGTGCTGGAGGCGATGGCGGGCAGCGATCCGAATGATCCGACGACGTTGCCCGAGCCGGCACCGGCGATGCTGGAAGGGATCGAGGGCGGCGTTGGGGGGATGCGGATCGGGTTTGACGAGCGGTATGCGTCGGACGATGTGGCGCCGGAGGTCGCGCGGGCGGTGGCTGCGTCGGTGGAGGTGCTGGCTGGTCTGGGCGCGGAGATCGTGGGGGTGCAGCTGCCTGACTTCGGCGACTACATGGCTGACTGGCCGACGCTGTGCTCGGTCGAGGCGTTGCATGCGCATTCGGCGTTCTATCCGGAGCGGGCGGACGATTATGGCAACTGGTTTGGGGCCTGGCTGGCGCGGGGCGCGCAGGTGTCGGCGGTTGAGTACGCGGACGCGTGCATCCGTCGCGAGGAGCTGCGGGGTCGGTTGCAACGGGTGTTCGCGGAGATTGACATGTTGGCCTGTCCGGCGCAGCAGGCGTTGGCGCATTTGGTGACCGAAGAGATGATGTACGACGACGTGCCGGGGGAGTTCAACTGGGGGCGTCTGCAGTACACGGCGCCGTGGGACATGAACCGGGCGCCGACGCTGACGGTTCCCAACGGTTGGCACGAGGGCTTGCCGATTGCGTTGCAGCTGGTCGGTCCGTTGGGATCAGAGGCGGCGTTGTGCCGAGCGGGGCGGGCGTTCGAGCAGGCCACGGACTTCATGCGTCACCCCGCGCTGTAGTCTCGCGACACGCTGGAGGAGGCATTATGGACACGATGGACACTATGGAACGGCTGACATCGATGGCTGAGCCGGTCGCGGAGCTGCTCGTTGAGCGGGGCGAGACGGTGGCGGTCTGCGAGACGACGGGCGGCGGGTTGATTTCGGCGGCGTTGCTGTCGATTCCTGGCGCGTCGCGCTACTACCGAGGCGCGGCGGTGACCTACACCGGGGTGTCGCGGTCGTCGTTTCTGGAGATCGACCTTGCGGATCATCCTGGGATGCGGTCGTCGTCGGAGCCGTATGCGCTGTTGATCGCGGAGACGATTCGAGAGCGGTTGGGCGCGGACTGGGGCATTGGGGAGACGGGCGCGGCTGGTCCGACGGGCAATCCGTATGGCGACGCGGCGGGTCACACGTGCATCGCGGTGGTGGGGTCGGCGCGTCATGTGGAGACGCTGGAGACGGGCGACTCGGATCGGGAGGCGAACATGTGGGCGTTCACGAGGCGGACGCTGGAGGCGTTCGAGGCGGTCTTGCGGGCGGCCGGCTGAGGTCTAGCCACAGCTCGCGAGAACCGCGATGCTGTTGTTATGCCAAGTAGCATCAGTGCGGTCGCGGGCTTCGGATTGGTCTCTGCGCTGCTTGTCTTTCTGTTGCAGACGCCTGGTCTGTGGAGCTGTCCGTTTGTGCCGGAGCACTGCTTCGACCGCCCGATCGCGTCGTCGGAGTCTGGGTCGGAGTCGTATGCGGGCGCGTATGCGGTTGAGCAGTCGGTCGTCCAGCGTGGGGAGGGCGGTGCGGCGACGATCTACCTGACCTTTGACGACGGCCCGAATCCGGAGTGGACGCCGCAGATACTCGACTTGCTGTCGCAGTACGGGGCGCGGGCGACGTTCTTTGTGACGGGCTGGGCGGCGGCGGCGTATCCGGCGCTGATCGAGCGGATTGTGTCGGAGGGTCATACGTTGGGCAATCACTCGTGGGGTCACGAGAATCTGACCACGTTGACGTCGGAGGAGCTGCAGCGCAACTTGAGGCGCACGCAGGCGGTGCTGGGTGAGCACGCGACCGCGTGTATGCGGCCTCCGTACTTTGCGAGCAACGACGACGTCCGGCGCGGGGCGGCGGCGCTTGGTCTGCGGCTGGTCTTTGGGACGCTGGAGCCGCAGGATTGGACTCGTCCGGGCGCGGATGTGATTGCGGAGCGGATCGTGGCGTCGGCCTACGCGGGGTCGATCATCGTGTTGCACGACGGCGGGGGGGAGCGGAGTCAGACGGTGGCTGGGTTGGCTCTGGCGATGGATCTGTTGTCGTCGCAGGGTTATCGGTTTGAGGCGGTTTGCTGAGTCGTTGGTGGGTGTTCGAGGATCGCGGAGGGGGGCGTGGCGTGGGGTCGCCGGGCCGAGGGGGCGAGATTCCTGACAAGCTGGAATGACGGTGGGGTGCTTGAATGACGGCGGGGGGCTGGGGTGACGG
>JAJDZG010000027.1 GCA_022824765.1 Dehalococcoidia bacterium
CGAATGCGTGGCGGCGGAGATGGGGCGGTGAAGTGGGCCGCCTGAACGATCAGAGCGGCGCTACGAGATCGTGGGCGTCAGTGGAGCGCCAGATTGGAGCGAGCGGGCCACGGCGTTCGACCTCCGCGGCGCAGGATGCGAGCAGGGGTAGAGAGACCCGGTCGCGCGACATCTGGCGTTGGGCGAGCCTGAGGAAATGGGAGACGGCGAGTTCGTCCTCGAACACGACCAGCACCTGAGGGATGATGCCGTGATCTTCGAGCGGGCGGCGGGTGGCGTAGTAGCGCAGATACGGAGCGAGCCGGTCCGACATGTTGGCGGGGCGGTCGGCGCGGCGCTCGTACTCCAGGAAGAACGCGCGAGCGCCGTGGTCGGTGTGCAGCATCACGAAGGCGTCAGGGTGGATCGACCGGAGCTGTTCCTCGAGGCGGAAGTAGCGTGAGGCGCGGTGGGGAGGGTCTAGTTGAGCGACCGCCTGGCCATGGTCACGGGCTTGGCCGGAGAGCCGCGCCAGGAACCCGTGCACTGCTTCGGTGTGGTCTAGGTGCCTGAGCAGCTGGCGCGCGCGAGTCCCGCAAACGTCACGCCAGGTGAGTGGGTCACCCACGTCGCGGGGTTGGGCGCTCCAGCGCGACCGGGCCAGTCCGACCGCGGCGCGGTCGCGCCGGGCGATGACGGCCAGCCCGCGGTCCGATAACGCCAGCCGGGCCCTGCCTCGGACGCGGCGCGAGATGATCAGGTCGAGCTCGTCGAGCGGGCCCAGGAGTTGCGAGAGCCGGCGTTGGCCGACGCCGAGCAGGTCGGCCAGGTCGGAACGGCTAAGCCAGACCCAGTCGCCAATCAGATCGAGCGTCCGCTTCTGTTGGGCGCTGAGTGTGGTCGGCATCCGGTCGGGGCGGAGCGGTCGGGGCAGGGTCACGCTCGCGAGCGGGGGCTCATTCAGTGGAGCGAGCGACGGCGCGGCATAACATAGCGCTTCCTGCAGGCTCAATCGCGCCGACCCGGATGGCAACCGCCAGACGGCGTCGCGCCGCTCTGCGTACATGACCGCTCGCTCCATGGCGAGCGCCGAGAACGCAGGCATACCGCTCAACAGCCGCCGAATCTGCCGCAGGCGCGTCTCATCAGGCAGGAGCAGCAGGACGAGACCGAAGCCGGTCTCATCGCGCAACCGCCCCAGTCGCTTGCCCACGGCGGTACGGTCGGCGGTCCGCCCGATGCGGACCAGCGCGGCGCAGCGGCCATCCGGCAGCGTGACGACCGCGTCCATCGGTCGGGCTCGGAACCAGCGGTAGCGGATTGGCCAGTCGCCATCAGCGATCGTGGACGCGAGGCGGTAGAGGACGGCGGCCGCGTCGAGCCGTTCGATGATCCGACCCCGCCACTGCTGGGAGGCCGGCTCAGCTCGCAACAGCTCGACAGCGGAATGTCCCTGCGCGTGTACCAAGACCTGTACTCCCGCGGCGCTGAGGGAGTAACGACGCGTCGCCGCCGCGAGCTCGGAAGCGTGGCTGAGCGACTCGACCAGGCCGTCCCGCTCGAGCCGCTCGACCTGTCGGTAGACCGCCGCCCGAGACCAGCCGCTGAGCGCGGCCAACTCCAAGCGGTCGAGCAGCGGCGTCTCGGCGAGCTGCTGCAGCAGCTCGTGGGCTGTGGCGCTCGGCCTCATGCGGATGCCTTGGGTCCCTTGCTGCGCTGCCTGTTTCGCTTCGGCGTTGCGCCTGGCACGACCAAGTCCGGCTCATCCTGTGGCTCTTGCGCCTCCTCGCGCCTGGTCAGCTCCTGCTGGTACTGCTCCAGCCGACGCTGACGTTCGATCTGTTGGGCCTGGAGCTGCTCGTCGCTCGTCGTGTAATCGCGAGCGGCCTCGCGGATGAACTGGGCGCGTTCGGGGTCGCCGAGCTCGGGCTTGCGCACGGTCATCGAGAAGGCGGGCAAGCGCTCGGTGCCGACTGAGGCCCTGACGTAACAGTGATGCGCCGGCTGGCCGACCAGGTCTTCCTCTGAGAGCCGCTCCTTGCCCAGTTCCCAGACGAGTTCGCGGGCGTCGGCGCCCGAGACCTGAAACGCGGCCAGGCAGCCGACATTGGCGAGCAGCGTGTGCTTCATCGTGGGCGAGAGGTCGTCCAGCTTGGCCAGGCTTTGCGTGGCCAGCACGAACGAGGCGCCGTACTTGCCCAGCTCGGAGAGCATCGACTCGAACGGGACGCCGGGGATCGTCTGCATCTCGTCCACGACGACGAGCGCGCCGCGGCGCTGCGCGAGTGGTATTCGCTCCTGCTCGCGAATGACCGAATCGACGAGGTTGAGCAGCGAGGCCCCAACCAACGCGGCGACGTCGCGACCGACCGTGCCCTGCGCCGTCGAGACGAGCAGGATGCCACCGTCGAGGATCGTCTGGCGCAGGTCAATCGTCGATCTGGACTGACCAAGGATGGCCCGTGCACGCTTGGACGATGCGTAGTAGTTGAGCCTGGTCTGGACCGGTGCGAGCGCCTCGGCTCGATACTCCTTGCGCCAGCCGCCGAAGTCGCGGGCCCACCAGTCGAGCAGGTAGGGGTCGCGGACACGGCTCAAGACAGTGCGGCGGAAGGGATCGTCGGCCAAGAGTCGCAACCCGTCGATGATCGTCTGCTGGTCGTCGCGTTCGGTCAGCGGGTGGCTGTTGGCCTCGTGCAGGGTCTTGACCGTCTGCTCGAGGATCGACTGCATCCGAGGTCCCCACTGCTCCCAGAGCCCTCGCGCGACGCGGACGACTGCGTCGGCGGTCCGGTCGCGGTCGGTGAACATGTGCGCGTCGAGCAGATTGATGCCGACGGCACCGCGCTCGTCGGAGAGGTCAATCAGCCGGATCTGGTCGGCGAGCGAGTCGGGAACTTGTTCCAAGATCGCGGCGACGAGATCGGCGTGCGGGTCGACCACGACGATTGCGTCGTCGTTGCATCCGGCCGCCTTCTCGGCAAGCCGGTGCTCGACCAGGTGGCGCATCAGGGTCGACTTGCCCATCCGCGTGCGCGCCACGTACAGGTGGTGGCGGCTGGTCAGGTCGTCTGGGAAGCGGATCGGCCGCGGCTCGTCGCCTGTGCTGTGGCCCATCAGCGCGCCCTCGTTGAGCGAGTAGCGGGTGGGTGGCAGAGATTTGGAGCCGGCCCGGGCCAGCTCGTGCGTCTCATCGACCGCGCCGGGCGGATGCCAGAGCGCCGCCACTTCTCTCACACCGAGCACGCTGCGTTTGCCGAACAGTCCCGCCGGGCGCGGTGCCAACACCGGTTCCATCCGCTCCAGCTTGACGGGCTTGCCTGCGACGATCTGAGAGCCCTGCGGGTGGTCGTAGTGCCGGTAGGCGTTCGCGACCTGCTCCAGCAGCTCCCGCGCGCGACGGTCAGGGGTGTTCTCCGGCAGCATCGCGACCACCTCCAGGTCTGCCTCGAAGGCGGCGCGGTTGATCTTCTCCTTGATCAGTTGCGGATCGTGGACGCGGTGACGCGAGCGCTTCCAGCGCCGCCTGGCCCAGGTCCCGCCGAACAGCGCCGCGGCCACCCCAGAGCAGAGCGCGACCAGGTTCCAGACTTCGCCCGCCTCGAGCCAGGTGTAGCCCTGAAAGGCCCCAAAACCGGCCAGCGCCAGCACGGTCAGCGCCAGCGGCTCGGGCGCGTTCTTGGACTGGTATGTCTGAGGCTTGACGACTTGCTCCGGCACCGGCGGTTGGGTCAGGGCCAGGTACGGCCGCGACCAGTCGGGCGGGAGCGGCTGCAGACGCAGGCGAGCGACGATGCGCTCGTCTTCCCCAAGACCAATCAGCGCGCCGATCGGGGCCAAGAGCGGATCGGAGCCGGGATCGAGCAGGTCACGGTCGCTGAACAGTCTGAGCGGCAGATACTCGGGACCGGAGGCCCTGAGGGTCATCGCCCAGGCCGCCTCACCCTCGCGCAAGCGCACGGGGTCGCGCTCCGGCTCCAGCTCGCTGATCCGCGCCTGCGGATAGTGCGAACTGAGCTGGCGCCGGACGGACTCGTCGGCGTGGCTGCGCACCATCAGTTGGACGCCGTCGCGATTGGCTGACAGCTCGAGCGCAAACGGCTCAGTTCCGGCCAATACTTGAAGCAGGTTCTCTATCGCGAGCAGGGTGCGCTGACCAGTGCGCGGCGGCTTGACCGACAGCAGCAGCGGCTGGGACGGCTCGCGGTGGAAGAGCTTGAGAGGGTTGAGTTTCATGAGGGGGTTCCGTTCTGTTGATTCGGTTGTGTGTGCTGGCCGGGACGCCATTCGATCAGATCCGTTTCCTCCGGCGTGGCCTCGATCCGGATGGGGAAGCGCTGACCTTGAGCGAGCAGCAGGCCGTCGCCGCGCGGACACGACAGCAGCCAACGCTGTAGGTCAGTCGGCAGGTCGAACGCGTCGCCGACGGTGGAGATTGCAGCGGCGTCCTGCTGGAGCAGCAGCTTGAACGCGGCGTTTTGGAGCAATGCCCGGCCGGAATGGCCGGTGATCGTCCGGGTCGTGTCCTCGGAGAGCAGGTCCTGCACATCCTGCGTGATGAACTGCAGACCGAGCCGATGCTTGCGGGCGCGCTTGGCCATCGAGACCATGAATGCGGCGCCCTCGGGGTGCTGCATGATCGACCAGACCTCGTCGACCACGAGCAAGCGCGGCTTGGGGTCCTGGGCTGCCGCTGACCAAACCGTCTCCGTGCAGACCATCGCCGCGGCTGGACGCAGTTCAGGTTCGAGCAGGTGCAGGTCGAAGACGGTCGCCAGCGCCTCGTGCTTGAGCAGGTCGTCGCCGTCGTCGGAGAGCAGATGCTTGAGGCTGCCTGACTCAAACGGCCTGAGTAGCTTGGCCAGGCCCTCCGGGTCGTCGCGTTCGAGGAATCGGTAGAAATCGCGGAAGCCTGAGTGCTCGCGTGACTGCGCGTAGTAGCTGGCCAGGGCGTGGTCGAGCGCGGCGCGCCGTTCCGCCGAGAGCCGCTCGCCGACCATCACTTCGACCAGACGCCTGAGCGACCCGATGCGCTGCAGCAGCTCCTCAGGATCCGCCTGCCCGACCACGAACGGGTTCATGCCCTGGCCAGGCACGCCGGGCGAGAACACGCGCCCGCCGGCGGCTCGGGCGAGGTCGGCATACTCGCCCTCGGGGTCGATCACGTAAGCGACAACGCCGCGCGAGACGCCCCGTAGCACGCCCAACTTGGTCGCGAACGACTTCCCAGAGCCAGACCGCGCAAGCACTGCCGTGTTGGCGTTGAGGTGCGTGCCGTCCCATGGGTCGTAGACCACCGGCGCGCAGGCTCTCAAGTCGATCCCGTAGAGCGCTCCCGAGCGGGTGTCGAGGTCGGGCGGCGAGAACGGGAAACAGCGGGCCACCGACGACGTGTCCAGCGTGCGCCACGTAGCGACCGAGTTGAGCGCCAAGGGCATCGTTGCGAGCTTGCCCTCGCGCTGCCGGAATGGCAACGGGTCGAGCTTGCCGAGCGTCGCGGCGAAGTGGGCCGATGCGCGCTGGGTCAGTTCGGCGAGCGACTCCGAGTCGTCCGCGTGGAGCGTGACCGACAGCGATGCGTTGAACAGCCGCTCGCGTCCTCGCTGCACGTCGTCGCGCAGGCGGGAGATGTCCTCCAGCGCGATCTCCGCCTCTGGCGAGAGCGACTTGCCGCGACGCAGGGTCATCGAGCGGGCCGACTCGAACCTGACCTTCTGCCACTCAAGTTGCCGCGCAGCTTGCGCCGGCGGTATGGGGCCGAGATGCAGTGATAAGTCCATCGGAGCGCCGGTTGACATCAGCTGTTGCAGGAAGCCGGGCGCCAGCGAGCGCAGCCACTTCGACAGATGCAATGAGCGCTGGAGTCGTCCTTCGACGATCAGTTCTGTCCGTCGAATCTCAGCTACCGACTCCGAATCATGGGAGCGGTCGGTGGGAGTGCCACTGAGGGCGGTAGCGATCACGAACCGCCGAAGCGCGTCGTCATTGAGTGGATGAACGGAGAGGCCCGCTCGCGCCAGTACCCCGCGTAACTCGACCGCGTGCTCGCGCTCACAGACGGCGTAGAACCGCCGATCGAGGACGCCAGGGCGCGACTCCAACTCTTTCAGCAGTCGTCGCGACGAATCCGCCGCTGCTCGCGTCTGAGCGGTTAGCTGAGTTGGCTGAGCCGCCTCAAGCTTGCGGCGCAGGCGGCTCAAGTCAGGCGGGTGCTGACGGACCAGCAACTGCAGCGAGAAGTCGCAGGCGTTAAGTGCTCCCGCGAACGCACCCAGCTTCGCTTCGTCCAGCTCCAATCCCATCACTTCGGTGACGGACAGCTTGACGCCGTCGAGACGGACGGGTCCGTCCGGTTCAACGTGCGAGAGCATGAAGCAGAGTGGCAGCTCAGGCGACGGCTTGGGAGTTGGCGGTTCAGCGATCTTGGATTCGCCACCTGTTGGGGAGGCACGGCCTCGAAGGAGGCGATTTGTGATTGCGAGCATTGTGGAGTCCAATCGTTAGGGGACAGGGATGGGAATGGCGCCGTTGGCGAGCAGGACGGCCAGTCCTTTGGCCGAGAGCGCCAGCGCCAATCCGGTGAATGTGAGGAAGACCGCGGACCGAGCTCGGCCGCCGCGCTCACTCGCCCCGTCTGCCATGAGCAGGAAGCCGGCCCAGACAAGGCCGAAGAGGGCCAGGCCCGAGGCGGCGTAGGCGACAGCGGTGAGCGCAGCGTCGAAGGCGTCGAGCATGGCCTGCTCCTCGGCCGACTTGGCCGCTGTCGTCGCGAGGGCGACGGCGACCACCAACGCAGTCGTGAGAGTTGGGCGCATCAGTTCAGCTCCCAACCGAGCAGGGAGAACAGCTCCGACAGCTCATCTCCTTCGACGACTGTCTGAGTGGAGGTAGTCGTTGGCGTCGGCGCAGTGAGCCGCTGATAGGCGGCGTCAGCGGCGATGCTGGTCTCGGACGCAAGCCGCTCCTCGCGCTGCTTCGTCACAGGACTGCGCTGAGTTATCTGCGCACCGATGTAGGCCGGGATCACGACGTCAAAGGTCACGAGCTCTGAGACCGACTCACCCGTGTCCGGGTCAACCGAGCTCACGGTGTATGACTGCTTCTCAGTCCTCGCCGGATGGTGGGTCAGCTGGACCAACGGTGGCAGCGGGACGTGCAGGTCAGCCTCAAGCTTGGCGCTGAGTGCGACGTTGAGCGTCGTTTCCTCGGGGCCGACATCGATCGCGAAGGGCGTGATTCCGTCTACGACCAGCGGCACGCTTGCGTTGCGACTGCCGACGCTGACCTGAATGGTTCCAGTGACTGACTGCACATCCGCAGTGAGCACGACCCGCTGGCTGAGGTTCAGGTGGCCGCTCACAGTCTGCAGATCGACGATCTCGTCGATGGATGCAGCACAGTCGGACTGAACGCTGCCCTGCACCTTGCCGGGGCTCCATTCGAGCTTGCTCAAGTGGAGATCACATGGCTCGCCGTCTACCCGCGGCAGCGGATACGGCAGCTGGTCGCCTTCGAGCGTGACGGCGCCGGCGTCGTGATACGCGTCGCGCCAAGCGAACGTGAACGACGGTGCATCGCCGCTCAGTTGCAGACGTTGGGTCGTGCGGTCACCTCGATCCAACTCAATCGACCGGTTGACGATGAGCTTCTGGCCGTCGCTGCCGCCGAATACCTGGATGTTGATGTCGAGGTCGGTTGCAGCCTTGAGCACGACCGTGGCCTCGGACGCCGTGACGGCCAGCCGCTCGACGTAGAGCCGTCGCCCCTCCACGAACGGCGAAGGCTCAAACTCAATCTCTTCGGGCAGCTGTGGACGGATGCTCGGCTCCTGGGCCACGAGGCCGCGCGTCGTGCACGGTCCGACGCTCAGCGCAACGGTGAGTCCAACCGCGCCGAAGAGCGCGGGCCACCTGAGGCGGTGACCGTTGCTCTCTCGGCGGATCGACTGCTTGGCCTCGTCCAGCTCACGCTTGGACTGACGCTTCTGCTCGCGCTTGCGGAACCAGCCCAGTGGTACGCGCGGCATGCGCTCGCCGCGCGTGCGCGGGTGCCTTGCCAACTGCTGGTTGGTTGCCGGCGGAGCAGG
>JAJDZG010000001.1 GCA_022824765.1 Dehalococcoidia bacterium
CGCCCAACCCCGCTCAACGCGCGGCGCATCTCCATCGATGGCGGGCTCTCGTCTGCGTAGATGATCGCCGCGCGAGTCCTCCACGCGGACCACCTCAGCACCCAGGTCGGCCAGCATGCGGCCGCCCAACGCCAGCGGCTCGTCCGTCAGGTCGAGGATGCGAGTCGTGTCGAGCATGCCAGGAGGATAGAGCCAACCGCTACTCAGGCGGATCCTCCGCCACCATCCGCAACGGCCGCTCAAGCGGCAACGAACGCCGAGCTTGTGGCAGCCAGCGCACAAGCCGCTCGCGAAAGAGCCGCATGCCCTGCTCGCGCTCGGCCAATCCAGGCAATCCATAAGCAGGCCCGCGATCAAGCGAACCAAAGACCACCTCACATGTCTCACTGATCTTGTCCACCAGCGAGATGTAGGCCGGCGCAGCCCACAGATATCGGCCATCGCCGGCGGCGAGGAAGTAAACCAGCGGCACATCATTCGTCATCGCGTCGTAGAGGTGACGATTGTGCGCGTGGTTCACGTTGCCGCGCCGAAATGCGTAGCGCACGTGATCAGCGCCGTTCAGGACCTCTGCAACGCCCGACTCATAGTCCTCATAGCCCTCAGCGTCGCGTCCGAGTCCGGTACGAATGCTCAACAGGTGAGGCATCTGCTTCGGCTTCCAGATGCCCTGCTGATGCACAAACCGGACCCGCTCCCCCTCGAACTCGAAGCCGTACTCGAGCTCGGTCCATGCAATCGGCGCACCGCCGTGGTTGAGACCAACGAGGTGCCGGAACGCCGCCAGACGCATCTGCTGATCGAGCTCGTCGGCCTGCCACATGCCGCGCAGGATAGGCCGCGCCGAGCCAGGTGTGTCCTATAGAACTTGTGTTCTGGGACGAGCCGCACTACTGTCGGTCTTCAAGCCCGATGGACTGCGCGCCTCCGAGCGCCGATTGGACCAACGTCCGTCGGTGCTCAGTATCCACTGGAGGCGCAGATGACCACTGCAACTTCCCCGCCGGCCCCCGACGCCGGCACCGTCCCGCCCGACGCTGAGGCCCCGCCCGACGTCCCCCAGCCGCCCGACACCCCGCCAACCGACGCTCCGCCGTCGGAGCGTGTGTCCAGCGCCATGAAGGAGGCGTTGCTGGAGGCCATCGGCGAGCTCTCGGACGAGGAACGGGAGCGATTGGTGGGCGCCGAGGCGCCCGACGAGACCGCGCGGGTCTGGCGCGATCTCGTGGCCGAGCGCGCGGCTCGCGAACGCGAGACCAGCGTGCGGGCCGAGCTGACCCGTGAACTCCAGACCCAGGTCCACGCCGCGCGGCCGCGTCCCACCTCCGGCTTGCAGGGCAGCGCCGTCGCCGCCCCGCCGGCCAGCGTCGCCGAGTGGACCGACTACATCCGCCAGTCGGATGACAGCGCCCTGCGCCAGCGTCGACGCTCACAGTTCGCCGACTGGCTCGCGGCCAACCCCGACGCCTGAGCGCCGCCGCGCGAGCGGCGTTCAGGCTTCACCAACGGCATCGGACAGAAAGGAATCCAACATGCCAGACACCCTCTCCACCAACATCTCAGCGTCCTACAACGCGATGATTGAACGCACGATTGCGCAGATGCCGCAGTCCGCGCCGATGTTGTCGCTGGCCCGAAAGCTGATTGTGCCCAAGGGCGCCAACAGCGCGCAGATCCCGCGCGTCTCCAGCGTCTCCTCGGTCCAGACGCCGAGCGAAGGCTCCGAACTCAGCACCACCTCGCGCTTCACCCTGGCGAGCAACACCATCTCGCCCACCTTCCGCGCGATCTACGTCCGCATCCACATCCGCGCGATCAACTACTCGCAAGAGGACTTGATTCGCCTGGTCTCGGACGAAATGGCGCTGTCGCAGGGCCAGGACATCGACACCGACCTGACCGGCGAGTTCGGCAACTGGCACTCCGGCAACGACATCGGCAAGACCGGCACCAAGCTGACGCTCGCCAAGCTCCGCGAGGCGCGCCGCATCCTGCAGTCGGTCCCCCGATCAAAGGGCGGCCCGCCGCGCGGCGACATCGTCACCGTGCTCTCGCCCGTCGTGGCCGAGCACGTGCTCGAAGACATCGGCGCATCCGGCGTCGGCTCCGGCTCCAACTGGATCCCGGCCGGCATCTCCGAGCAGATGATCCGCCGCTTCCACGTCTCCGAAATCCCCCTGATGGGCACCGCCGTGTTCGTCGACGGCTACATGGCCACCGACGGCAGCGGCGACTACATCTGCTCGATGTTCGGCACCGAAGCGCTCGTCTGGGCCTGTTCGATGGACTGGCAGATGTCCGTCTTCGAAGAGGCCGAGTGGCCCGGCGTCACCCTGCGATCCTTGGCCGACTACAACGCCGGGATTGCCGGGTTCGACCATCACGGCTGCCAGATCACCGCGGACGGAGGCTAACCATGCCGCTCGACGACCGCGGCCTCTGGGCGCCGGCCGACTTCTCCCAGCTGCGATCGCGGAGCTTCTCCGCGCCGCGGCTGGGCGGACGCCTCCGCGCCCGGCGCGCCTTCTTGCGACAGCCCAAGCAAGACCGCCACGGCCGTACCTACCAGGGCCGCAACCACGCCCTGCTCGGTCACGGCTTCCACGACACCCAAGAGGCCGAACGCCTCCTGCTCGAAGCCGCCGACGACCAGGGGCTGACCCACCACGCCGTCCAGATCGAGGCGGCGCCTTGGCTCGAGACCGAGATCAGCTCATCGCTCGGTCCGAGCTGACCCATCCACATCTCTCCCGCTCGACGCGGGAACACGAAGGAGAACCGACATGGAACCGACCAACGAGATGCAGACCGAACAGACCCCAGACGTCCAGCAGGAGCCGACCACGCCCTCCCTGCCGATGGTCCGCCCCGGCGAACGCGCCCTGCTCCTCAGCCATCGCGAGTACACGCACGTCCGCGAGCTCGGCCAGGGACTGGCCGACCACGACTTGCTGATGCGCGAGCCCGAGGACGTCGACCTGCCGCCCGGCGAGACGCCCGATCAGCGTTGGCTGCCCGTCCGCGCTGACAAGTATCTGAAGCACCGCGCGATCGGCTGGCGCGAGGCTGATTCCCTCTCGCAGCTGCCCGCGCCCCACCGCGTGGAAGCCAAGCGCCGCAGCGCCTTCAGCGCCACCCGGCGCAAGTCCCGATCCAGCCGACGACGCGAGGAGTAAGCCCATGCAGCGACCGAACCCTTCGACCAACCAGCGCCAGCCGCCCGAGCCTCAGCAGTCGCAAGGCTCGGGCGGCGACCCGCAGCGGTCCGAGCCAGATGAGTACCGCCCGCCCTGCAGCCGCGAAGCGACCGACGCTCTGTGGCAGTACCTGAAGCGGATCGAGGAAGGCCTCGACCAGATCGACGCCCGAATCGACCGCCTCTACGTCGCGCTCGGCGGTGGCACCGTGCTGCTGGCCGCGATCGGACTGGTCTCCGCCTTCATCGTCCGCGGCGGCTGACCCGCACCACAACCATGAGAGGAACCGACATGGAACACAACGACCACACCACCACGGAAGACGACACGCAGGAGCAAGCTCAGCATCCAGACGCTGGCCCGAACGACTCGGAGGCCAGCCCCGCCCAGCCGCGCACGGGACATCGCGATCCGCTCTGGCTGCCGCGCGGCAGCGTCCGCGCGATCATCGCCCTCGGTGTGATCGGCGTCTGGGCCGCGCTCGAAGTCGGCGCCGTCGGCGGCTCGCCCTCCGACGCCGTCCGCTCGATGGCCGTTGCCGTCGCCGCCGGCTATGGATTTCTCCGCTTCCGCGCCAGCGACCAGACCCAGGATCGGAGCGGACGATGAGCGCAGACATCACTCCCGCGCCCGACCTGGTCGGCCTCAGCGGCCTGCCAACCGGCGCCCGCACCATCTGGCGGCCAGCCCACCCCAGCAACTACAGCCCCGCCGCGTCGCGACCCTACTCAGGCGCGGCGCGGCGGATCGTCGCCGTCTGCTACCACACGCCCGAAGAACCATGGGACGACCACGAAGTCACCCCCGCCTGGTTCGCCAACCCCAAGGCCAACGCCAGCACCCACTACTACGCCGACTCCGACGGCGACCTCTTCCAGATGGTCCGCGACGCCGACATGGCCTGGGCCCAGGGCGTCCGCAGCCGCGACGCCATCCTGCCCAGACCTGCCTGGTGGAAGTCCGAATACGTCAGCTACAACACCTGCATGCTCTCAATCGAGATCGAGGGCTACGCCGCCCAGATCGGCCAGACCTTCACCCCCGGCAGCCGACAGTTCGAGTCCGTCGCCGCCTGGTCAGCATTCGTCTGCCGCAAGTACGGCGTACCCATCGATCGTCAGCACCACATCGGCCACTCCGAGCTCACCCGTCAGAAGTCAGACCCCGGCGCCGACTTCCCCTGGCCAGCGCTCCTGGCCAGAATCGAGGCTCTCGCATCCAACACAATGGAGCAACGATTCACAGCACTAGAGCGCCGTCTCGCCGCCTTGGAGCATCACACCCACGGCCCACCAGCCTGAGCGACGAAACAATCCTCCCCCCGCTTGCGGGGGGAGTTAGAGGGGGGCTCGGCTTACCGCTCCAGCTTCTGACCCGACATCAACGCCACCGGCCTCAGCATCCCTAGCGACGGCGACGCGCCGTTGCCGTTCCCCGAGATCGCCGACGCCGGGTTCGACAGGCTCGGCATCAGGATTGGCTCGTCGTGCTTGCGGATCGCCATCCAGCCCATGACGCCGACCGCGGCAACGATGAACGAAATCAATCCGGTCCCGGCCAGCACCTCGCGCTCGCCCAGCCAGTCCGCGAGAATGCCCGCCGGCAACCCGCAGAGCATCTGCACGCCCCACGACATCATCGTGAACGACATGACGCGCCCGTAGTAGGCCGACTCCGTGTGGATCATCATCCGCGCCTGCAGGATCATCACCGGACCTTGCATGCCAGGACCGAGCAGCGCCATCGCGATCATCGCCTGGCCGTAGCTCTGGACTTGCGAGAGCACGAGGTAGCCCACGCCCATCAGCGCGATCATGCCCAGCACCACAGGCCAGGCCCAGCGCGTCGTGGCGGCGCCCGCCATGAAGATCGAGACCACCGCAGTTGCCAGGCCGTAGACCAGCAGCAGCGGTCCCATATCGGTTGAGGCGTGGCCCAGATGCTGCTCGAGCAGCGCCGGGACGAGCGTTCGGAAGAGGAAGCCGATTACCACAGAGGCGACGAACATCAGCAGCATCAGCCGCAGCGACGGGCGTCGCCAGACGTAGCGGCCGCCGTCGGCGATGTCGCGCATGACGCCGCGAACCACCCCGCCCGAACCG
>JAJDZG010000105.1 GCA_022824765.1 Dehalococcoidia bacterium
GCGCCACCACACGCTCGCCGTCCTTGAGATTGGCCAGCGCGCCGAGCGGCGCGAGCAAGGGGTCCGAGCCCGGGTCGAGCAGGTCGCGGTCCTGGAAGATCCGCAGCGGCAGGAACTCCGGGCCTGATGAACGCAGCGACAACGACCAGGCACGTTCGTCCGCGCCGATCCTGAGCGGATCGTCGGGCGGCTCGATCCGTTCGACGCGCGCCTGCGGATAATGGCTCGCCACCTGTCCGCGCACGACTTCGCCGTCGAGGCAGCGCACCATCAGCCGCGGACCGCTCGGGTCCGCGGACAGTTCGAGTGAGAACGGCTCTGGCACCGCGATCGAGCCGAGCAGGTTCTCGACGCCCAAGAGCGTCCGTTCACCTGTCCGCGGCGGCGTGACGGCGAGCAGCACCGGTTGGGGCGGCTCGCGGTGGAAGAGTCGGAGTGGATTGAGTCTCATCAGGAGCTCACTTTCTGTGGGGTGTTCGGGGTGGAAGTGGTTTGTTGGCCGGGACGCCATTCGATCAGCTCCGTTTCCTCGGGCGTGGCCTCGATGCGGATGGGGAAGCGCTGGCCCTGGGCCAGCAGCAGGCCGTCGCCGCGCGGACACGACAGCAGCCAACGCTGTAGGTCAGTCGGAAGGTCGAACGCGTCGCCGACGGTGGAGATGGCCGCTGCATCCTGTTGGAGCAGCAACTTGAAGGCGGCGTTTTGGAGCAACGCTCGGCCTGAGTGGCCTGTGATCGTCCGGGTCGTGTCCTCGGACAAGAGGTCTTGAACGTCCTGCGTGATGAACTGCAGACCGAGCCGATGCTTTCGCGCCCGCTTGGCCATCGAGACCATGAATGCGGCACCCTCGGGGTGCTGCATGATCGACCAGACCTCGTCGACCACGAGTAGGCGTGGCTTGGGGTCCTGGGCGGCTGCTGACCAGACCGTCTCCGTGCAGACCATCGCGGCCGCTGGACGCAGCTCAGGCTCCAAGAGATGCAGGTCGAAGACGGTCACGAGGGCTTCGTGCTTGAGCAGGTCGTCGCCGTCGTCGGAGAGCAGATGCTTGAGGCTGCCCGACTCAAACGGCCGCAGCAGCTTGGCCAGGCCTTCGGGATCATCGCGTTCGAGGAAGCGGTAGAAGTCTCGGAAGCCGGACCGTTCGCGTGACTGCGCGTAGTAGCTGGCCAGGGCGTGGTCGAGGGCGGCGCGGCGCTCGGCTGAGAGCCGCTCGCCAACCATTACTTCGACCAAACGTCGTAGGCTGCCGATTCGTTGCAATAGCTCCTCAGGTTCGGCCTGTCCGACGACGAACGGGTTCATGCCCTGGCCGGGCACGCCCGGCGAGAAGACGCGCCCGCCGGCGGCTCGGGCGAGGTCGGCGTACTCGCCCTCGGGGTCGATCACGTAGGCGACCACTCCCCGCGAGATGCCGCGCAACACGCCCAACTTGGTCGCGAACGACTTGCCTGATCCTGAACGGGCCAGGACCGCGGTGTTGGCATTCAGGTGCGTGCCGTCCCAGGGGTCATAGACCACCGGCGCGCAGGCTCGGAGGTCGATCCCGTAGAGCGCGCCTGAGCGCGTGTCGAGGTCGGGCGGCGAGAACGGGAAGCAGCGGGCCACCGACGAGGTGTCCAGCGTGCGCCAGGCGGCGACCGAGTTGAGCGCCAGCGGCATCGTTGCGAGCTTGCCCTCGCGCTGCCGGAATGGCAGCGGATCGAGCTTGCCTAGCGTTGCGGCGAAGTGCGCCGATGCGCGCTGCGTGAGTTCGTCCAACGACTCCGAGTCGTCCGCGTGCAGCGTCACTGAGAGGGAAGCGTTGAACAGCCGCTCGCGTCCTCGCTGCACGTCGTCGCGCAGGCGGGAGATGTCCTCCAGCGCGATCTCGGCCTCGGGCGAAAGCGACTTGCCGCGACGCAGGGTCATCGAGCGGGCCGACTCAAACCGCACCTTCTGCCACTCAAGTTGCCGCGCGGCTTGCGCCGGCGGGATCGGCCCGAGGTGCAAGGACAGATCCATCGGCGCGCCGGTTGACATCAGCTGTTGCAGGAAGCCGGGCGCCAGAGAGCGCGGCCACTTCGACAAATGCAGTGAGCGCTGGAATCGTCCTTCGACGTTCAGTTCTGTCCGTCGAATCTCGACCCTTGATTCGCCTTCAAGGTCGCGGTCAGTCGGAGTGCCGCCCAGAGCAGTCGCAAGCACGAGCCGACGCAGGGCATCGTCCCGAAGGGGATGCACCGCTAGCCCGGCGCGTGACAAGACGCTGCGCAGCTCGACGGCGTGCTCCGACTCGCAGATCGCGTAGAAGCGACGATCGAGGATGCCCGGTCGCCACTCCAACTCTTTCAGCAGTCGTCGCGATGACTCAGCCGCTGCTCGCGTCTGAGCGGGTAGCTGAGTTGGCTGAGCCGCCTCAAGCTCGCGGCGCAGGCGGCTCAAGTCAGGCGGATGCTGACGGACCAGCAGCTGCAGCGAGAAGTCGCAAGCGTTGAGCGCGCCGGCGAAGGCTCCCAGCTTGGCCTCGTCCATCTCCAGGCCCATCAGCTCGGTGATTGACAGCTTGACGCCGTCGAGACGGACGGGTCCGTCCGCCTCGACGTGCGAGAGCATGAAGCAGAGCGGCAGCTCTGGCGGCGGCTTGGGAGTTGGCGGTTCAGCGATCTTGGATTCGCCACCCGTTGGGGAGGCACGGCCTCGAAGGAGGCGATTTGTGATTGCGAGCATTGTGGAGTTCCAATCGTTAGGGGACGGGGATCGGAATGGCGCCGTTGGCGAGCAGGACGGCCAGTCCTTTGGCCGAGAGCGCCAGCGCCAATCCGGTGAATGTGAGGAAGACCGCGGACCGAGCTCGGCCGCCGCGCTCACTCGCCCCGTC
>JAJDZG010000094.1 GCA_022824765.1 Dehalococcoidia bacterium
CCTCTGGGAGATGGTCGGGGCGAGCGTCCGACTCCCTCTCCCTCTGGGAGAGGGTTGGGGTGAGGGCATGTCTGTTCTACGCTAACCGGGTCAATCAAACCACCTGGACCGGCGACTACCTCGACCTGCTGTTCAACTCCAAGACGAACTACGCCACGCCAACATTATGAGAGAGCATTTCGACATACGAAAGGCGATCATAGCGGTCGCCACTACGTAGACACCTACATCCGAGATGTGTGGGATCGTGACGAGACAAAACCAACTATCAGCCAGGCGACCGAGCTCGTCGTCCAACGCATTGAGGACGACCAAGGACTCTGGCGCAACGTCACGCATCTGAAGGATGTTCCTCACCGGACTGACCTCGGACCGTTGCCAAAGTACAACTCGCTTGAGAACAGGCAACAACTGTATGGTCAGTAAAGGCGGGACTGATCACATCTCTAATCTGCAGCTGCTCTGCGCGAACTGCAACCGTGTCAAGGGCAATCGCGGCATGGACTACCTGCGTCAGAAGTTGCGCTTCTCTCCTGCTGCGTGAGGACGCGGAGCCGAGCAGACCCCCGCGTGAAGCGGGGGATGGAGTGGGATCGCCCCCGTGAAGCGGGGGATGGGAAATGGTCACCCCCGCGTGAAGCGGGGGATGGGATACATCGAGCGGGGGATGGAATACGGTCTCGCCCGCTTGAAGCCGGGGGAACACGGTCGCCCCGCGTGAAGCGGGGGATGGACCCCGCGTGAGGCAGGGGATGGAGTTTGGTTACCCGATGACGCCGTTCGAGGCTAGCGCTGCTAGATCTTCGTCCGTGAGATTCAGCCGCTCTTTGAGCACTTCCAGCGAGTGCTCGCCCAGCTCCGGCGCGTCACGACGGATTGTCGCCGGCTGACTGAGCAGCTTGGCGGGATGCGTCAACGTCGGTGTCGGACCGTACACGCGATGATCATGATCAATCAGATACTCATTCGCGATCACCGCTGGATCACTCGTCAGATCGCCAATCTGCTGCACTCGCGTAAAGATCAGGTTCGGCTCCGCCAGCAGCCTCTGCTCCCACTCGTCGCGCGACGCCGTGGCGAAGCGCTCCTCAATCAACGCAATCAACGCTTCGCAGTGCTCGCCCATCGCCGACAGCGTGGTGAACCGCTCGTCCTCGACAAACTCCTCCAGCCCCATCGCCCGACAGAATGACGCCCAGTCTCGCTCCGCCTCGAGGATGCCCAGCATCAGCCACTTGCCGTCGCCACATTGATACAGGTTCCACAGCGGATTCGCCGCCTTCGACCGATCAAAGCGCGGCCACAGATTGAGATCATGCATCATCCCCACGCTGATCCCCCAGAATTGCAACCACATGGTGGCCATGATGTGCGAGACCTCGACTCGCTGGCCCTTCCCACCATTCAGCTCGCGTCCGGCAATCGCCGCCAGGACGCCATAGGCGAGACAGGTCGCTCCCATCACATCCGCGATTCCCAGCGTGTTCCAGTTGGGCGGATCGCCAGGCGCGCCGCCCGAGTACATGAATCCGCCGCGCGCCTGCCCGACGGCGTCGAGCGCGGGCAGATGCGCCTCGTCGCCGTTGAATCCGTAGCCGGCGGTGGCGGCATGGACCAACCTGGGGTTGATCTCCATCAGCGCGTCGGTGGAGAGACCGAGCTTCTCGAACGTCCCTGGCCGGTAGTTCTCGATGAACACATCGGTATCGGCGATCAACCGACGAAACAGCTCACGACCCTGCTCCGACTTCAGGTCGAGCGCCAGCGATCGCTTGTTCCGATTGACCGCCTCAAACAAGGCCGACCGTCCATCGGGCATCATGTTGGGGATGCCGGCGACGGACTCGACGAAGCGCGCGGCGTCAGGTCGGGTTGGCGACTCAATCTTGATCACATCGGCGCCAAGATCGCCCAGCATCATCCCACCGATCGGCCCAAAGCCCCACGTGGAACACTCAAGCACCGAAATCCCATCAAGCGGTCCAGGCATGATCAGACTCCAATCAGATCCACACGTCGGACATGGAAATCACGAGACCTGGCATCACGTCCTCACCCGACAGCGTCTCTGGATCAACAAGAACCTCGGGGGGGCGATCGGGACGGTAAATCTCAACCTGCTTATGAAGCGGGATGATCAACCAACCCAACTGAACGCCTGCTTCGATCCACTCCGTCATCTTGCGTCGCAGATACGGGACGGATTGATTCCTGGACTGCACTTCGACCACAAACGGCGCCGCGCCGTACTGTGGCAACTGCCAAGCGGCCATATCGCCTGCCGGTGGCAACTGTTCGGCTGGACGCCAGGACAGATCAGGAGTGAGCGCGCTTGTGTTGGGCAGATACGCACCGGCACCTGAACCGAACGACATTCCGTGCCCGTCCGTTGCTATCCAAGCCTTGATTGCGTCACGCAACCTGTCTTCCAGTTGATCTGAGAGCCAGCCTGACTGTCCGCCCACACGCAACACTCCTTCTGCCGAACGCTCAATCCGAACGTTGTCACAGTTGGCCTGCAACTCCTCCAACTCCTCGTTCGAGAGTTGTTGCCCTTCGCAGAGTTCAAGCGCAAGCTCGCCAAACTCCAGCAATGGCGAGGCTTGATCGATCGCTTCGACCAGGGCCATGACACGCGACACCTCAGTCGTGACCATCTCAGTGCTCCCTACAACACGACGTGTTCCTGATGTTCCCCGAAGACGTCACGCATTGTGTTCATGATCTCGCCGAGCGTGCAGTAGCTGCGCACCGCGTCGAGCATCTGCGGCATCGAGTTCGCTCTCGGATCCCGACATACGTTTGCCAGCGCCTGCAACGCCGAGTCCGCAGCGTCCTGGTCGCGCTCCGATCGCGTCCGACGCAGACGCTCCAGGTGCCGTCCCTCGCCCTGCGGATCCATCTTCAGGATCGGAATCTCCAGCGGCTCCTCAAGCTCAAAGTCGTTCACGCCCACGATGGTCCGCTCACCGCGCTCGATCTCGCGCTGGAATCGGGCCGAGGCGTCCGCGATCTCCTTCTGGAAGTAGCCAGACTCGATCGAGGCGATGACCCCGCCTAATGCGTCGATCTGCTCGAAGTACTGGTAGACGTCGCGCTCCATCTCGTTGGTCAGCTGTTCGACGAAGTATGACCCACCGAGCGGATCGACCGTGTTGACGGCGCCTGACTCGTGCATGATCACCTGCTGCGTGCGGACCGCGAGTCTCGCGGCCTTCTCCGACGGCAACGCCAGCGCTTCGTCCATGGCGTCCGTGTGCAGCGACTGCGTGCCTCCGAGAACGGCGGCGAGCGCCTGGACGGTGACGCGCAGCAGGTTCACCTCCGGTTGCACATCGGTCAACGACACGCCCGCAGTCTGGGTGTGGAACCGCATCCACCACGAGCGTGGATTCTCCGCCCCAAACGTCTCCCGCATCTCCCGAGCCCAGATGCGACGCGCGGCGCGGAACTTGGCAATCTCCTCGAAAAAGTCGTTGTGCGAGTTGAAGAAGAACGACAGCCGCGGGGCAAACTCGTCGACGTGCAAGCCACGCTCCTGAGCCCAACGGACATACTCCAGACCATCGGCGAGTGTGAACGCCAGCTCCTGCGCCGCCGTCGACCCGGCCTCGCGGATGTGATAGCCCGAGACCGAGATCGAGTTCCAGCGCGGCATGTACTCCGACGCAAACTCGACGGTGTCGGTCACCAAACGCATCGACGGCCGCGGTGGAAACACGAACTCGTTCTGTGCGATGTACTCCTTCAGAATGTCGTTCTGCAGCGTGCCCCCGAGCTTGGACCGATCAATCCCTCGCTGCTCTGCCGCGGCGATGTACATCGCCCAGATCGGCGCCGCCGGCGAGTTGATCGTCATCGACGTGGTGATCTGATCCAGCGGCAGCTCATCCAGCAGGATCTCCATGTCGGCTAGCGACGACACTCCCACGCCGCACTTGCCGAACTCGCCTGCGGCGAGCTCGTCGTCGTGGTCATAGCCCATCAGCGTCGGCATGTCGAACGCGATCGAGAGGCCAGTCTGACCATCGTCGAGCAAGCGTCGGAAGCGCGCGTTCGTCTCCTCCGCCGAGCCAAAGCCCGCGAACATGCGAATCGTCCACGGCCGACCTCGATAACCCGTCGGATGGACGCCACGGGTGAACGGATACTCGCCCGGCAACCCGAGATCGCGCTCGACGTCCCAGCCCGACTCGTCGAGCGTCGTCGCGTCGTACAGCCGCTCGATCGGTCTCGACGACACGGTCATGAACGGACCCGGCCGCTCGCGGCCATCTGCCGCAACTCGCGCGTCCCAATCCGACCGAGACTTGCGCAGCGCCTCAATCGTCGCCGAATCAAGCATCGCCATCTCCCCCCTGGTACCGTTCGCTATCCATCGAGTATACGAATCGCCGCAGACAAGCTTCGATCAGCCGCGCGACGACGCGCTCGCCGCTAGTGCGCGATTAGGCCAGTTTCGCAACCAGCTCCTGATACTCCGACTCGGTCATCGGCGGGCCGATGAAGCCGGGACAGGCCAGGTCGCGCTCGACTCTTGGCGGTCGGCCCTCTTCGAGCTCGAGGCGGAACGGGTAGTCGCGGCAGCCTCTGGGCCTGACGTCATACTCGCCGCAACGCAGGTCGTCGGACAGCAAGACGCAGGCGTCGTCGGACTGTCTCATCAGCACCATCGCCGCCCGTTCTTCCACGACCTCCCAGACATCGACAACCGTCGCCAGACGGTTGACCTCGTCCTCTCCCAGGTCGACGCGGTACGGATTGCGACAGCAGAGGGCGCCGCACTCGTCGGCGATGCAGCGGAACGACGGCGTGCCTGGACGCACGACCGGGTCGTCGTCCTGCCCTGCGTCGTCGGTCATCGGACGGCGATCCTAGCCGCCGCCGGCTGCCGCAGCGTCGAGCAACTGGATTCGCGTCTCCTCGCGAGACCACGGCGACCCTTCTTCGGCCAGCAGCTCGCGCAGACGCGGCTCGAAGAAGAACTCATCGCCCTCGGCCGGCTCCAACTCGTCCAGCCAGCTGGCGGTGTCCGAGTACTTCGCGAAGAACGGCTTGCCCACCCAGTCGGGGTCGCGACCCTGCAGGAATCGCAACACGATCAACCGTTCCCCGCGGAATTCGGAGACGCCCAGAATCTGCACCTTGCCAGGCCCTGCCGACATCGACGGACCGCGCACCGTCCGCGAGACCCCCGAGACCTTGCCGTAGGCCTTGCGGAAGATGTCCTGGCAATCGACGAGCGGCAGTTCGAAGTAGCGCTTGGCCCCGGTGTCCCGCGCGACGAACAGGTAGTACGGCACGCAGCCGGCCTGTGTCTGCTCGGCCCACATGTCGGCGAGCAACTGCGAGTCCGCGTTGATGTGATTGAGCAGCGGCGTCTGCGTGCGAATCTGCGCGCCGGTCGCGCGGATGCGGCGCACCGCTTCCAGCGCGACCTCGGTGCGCAGCTCAGCCGGATGGTTGAAGTGCGCCATCAGCGCCAGCTGCATGCCCGAGTCCGTGACTTGCTGGAACAGGTTCAGCAGGTCTTCTGCGTCATCGTCGTAGACGAAGCGATGCGGCCAGTAGGCAATCGCTTTGGAGCCGATTCGGACGGTGCGCAGCTGGTGCCCGGCATCGGGCTTGGTCAACGGCTCGATGTACTCGCGCAGCGTCTTGGTCTTCATGATCAGCGGATCGCCGCCCGTGAAGAGGATGTCGGAAATCTCGTGATGCTCGGACAGATAGCCGCGCAGCAGCTCGCCCTCGCGCATCGCGAACTTCTTGCCTTCCAGGCCGACAAACTGCGGCCAGCGGAAGCAGAACGTGCAGTACGCGTGACAGGTCTGACCTTGCGAGGGGAAGAAGAGCGCCGTCTCGCGGTACTTGTGCTGCATGCCCGGCAGCGGCTCGCCGCCGTAGCTGGGCATGTTGTGTTCCATCTGCCCGGCTGGGTGCGGATTCAGCGTCATCCGAATCTCGTCCGCCACCACCTTGAGCTCGCGCGAGTTCTTGCCGGAGTCGATCGCCGCGGCCATCTTGTCGAAATCAGCCGGCGCGAGCATCTCCTTCTGCGGGAAGGTGAGCCGGAACATGCCGTCGTGGAGCGCGTCGGACCAGTCGATCAGGTGGTCGACGACGTAGCGGTTGGACTTGAACGGCAGCACGCGTCCAACGACGTTGATGTTGTAGCGGACATCGTCCGGCAACGCCTGAATCTGCTCGAGCTGCTCGAAGTTGTGGAGGTTGATCGCCTGGTACTGCTCGGAACCGAAGTCCGGCGTGTCCATGCTCAGGGTGTCATACTGCTGAACTGCCATGCGTACTCTTTCTCTCCTGACCAGCGCCGCGGGGGCGACCGCTCGCAACGCTGCTGCTGATCGACTCGTTCTCACTCTCTCTCAATCCATTGTAAAGAGTCAAACAGCACCCTGTGCACCCTGTGATGGCAGCTATGGCTTGCTTGATGTGAGGGTCAGCAATCCGATCTCGGGTCGACAGGCGAATCGCAACGGCACGTGAGCGGTGCCGAACCCTCGGCTCACGACGACCGTCGCGCCCATTCGCTCGAAGACGCCGGACGCCTGCTCGCGGCTGACGAACCGAGAGTGGCGCAGCGGCGCGCCCCAGCCGGGCACGCGAATCTGTCCGCCGTGCGTGTGGCCGCTGAGCACGAGTGACGGTCCGCCTTTCATCCGCGGCGGCAATCGCAAGGCGGCGTCCGGCGAATGCGTCAGCAGCATGGCGAAGCCGCCCAGCGGCGGCAACGCCGAGTCGAGCCGCGCCATCCGCGCCGACTCGTCACCCGCGCCGCCAATGCGAACCAGCTCGCCGCCAATCTCGACCGATCGCCACTCGTTTCGCAAGACGGTGATCCCGGCCCGCTCCAGGCGTTCCACGAAGGGCCGCGGATTAACGAACTGGCGCGGCGATCCGAGCAGCCGATCCGTGTTGAACGACCACCAATCGGCCGTCGTTCGAATCGCTGGACAGTAGTCGTGCGCGCCGAGCGTCGCAAACACGCCGAACGGCGCGCGCAGCTGCGTCAGCGCGTCGGCGGCGGCATCCCAGCCAGCCGCGCTCTCGACGTAGTCGCCCGTGCAGCAGACCAGGTCAACGTCGAGCGACCAGACCTGCTCCGTGAAGCGACCGACCGAATCGCCGTCGGCGGGGAAGTGGGTGTCCGAGATGTGCAGGATGCGCAGGCCATCCAGTCCCCGCGGGAGGTCGGGCAGGACGAGCGTGCGCTCGCTGACCTCGACCGCGGTCGATTCCCACCAGGCATAGAGCGCGGCGGCCGCACCGAGCGCGGCCGCCTGTCCGAGTATCCGCGCGATCCCCAAGTCGCTAGCCCAGGATCGCGTCGACCGCGGCAAAATCGTCAGCCGAGAGCTGCCAGCTGAGCGTGGAAGCGACGTTCGCCTCAATCTGCTCGGGTCTCGTCGCGCCGGCGATCACGGATGAAACGGCCGGGTCGGATGCAAGCCAGCTCAGCGCCAGGTCGAGGATGGTGTGTCCGTTGTCCTCGGCGAAGCGTGTCAGACCGTCGAGCTTGTCCCAGTTGGCGTCGGAGGTGAGCGCGCCGATCCGGGCTGGCATGGCCTGCGCCCAGGCGGCCAGGCGCGTGCCCTCCGGCAGGTCGGCGCCGCGCGTGTACTTGCCGGTCAGGAAGCCCGACGCCAGCGGGAAGAACGGCAGCTGCCCCAGCCCGAACTGCCGGCAGGCCGGCATGATCTCAGGCTCGATCTTACGCTCCAGCAGGCTCCATTCATTCTGCGCCGAGACGAAGCGCACATATCCCTTCGAGCGCGCCGTCCAGTCGGCGTCGGCGATCTGCCAACCGCTGAAGTTGGAGTGTCCGATGTAGCGCACCACGCCGCGATGGACGAGGTCGGACAGCGCGTCGAGCGTTTCCTCGATCGGCGTCTTGGGGTCCGGCTGGTGCATCTGGTAGACGTCGATGTAGTCGGTGCCCAGGCGCTTCAGCGAGCGAGCCACCGCCTTCTCGATGTAGTGCCGCGATCCGCCGCGGGTGAACGGCCCCTCGCCCACGGGCATCGCGAACTTGGTCGCGATCAACACGTCCTCGCGTCGAGCGCCGAGCGCCTGGCCGAGAAACTCCTCAGATCGTCCGCCGCCGTAGATGTCGGCAGTGTCGAAGAAGTTGATGCCGGCATCGAGCGCCGCGTCCACCACTGACTTCGATCCCTCATAGTCCAGCCGCATGCCGAAGTTGTTCGTGCCCAACCCCGCAAGCGATACCTCAAGTCCTGAGTCGCCAAGCCGCCGATACTGCATCGTGCCCCTCTTCAGCCTGTGTGCGGTCGTTCCGCTCCTCACATCCTACGACCTGCCCCCGTCCGACCACCAAGCATCGCCTACCTTCACCAAGCATCACCAGGCAGCGCGCGGTTTTGTAGAGTCAACGCATGCAGTCCCTGCGACGTTGCCTGCTCCTGTTGATCGTCGGACTCGTCGGACTCGCTGGACTTGCCATGCTCCCGGGCGGCGTGTCAGCCGAGGGCGGCGTGCCTTTCCCGGCGCCGGCTGGAACAACCTGGAGCGTCGTCGCGGGATACAACACCGGTACCCACGGCGACCACGACGGCGGCGACCCGCACGCCCTCGACTTCGTTCGCACCGACGCACCGACCGACTGGACGCCGGTGCTCGCCCCGGTCGATGGGGTCATCACCTGGTTCGACTTCAATGGACTCACCATCGTCGACGCCAATGGGTACGCGCATCTGCTGGTGCATATCGATCCTGATGAACACATCCGGCGCAGCCTCACGGTCACGATCGGTGACCAGGTTGGACGCGTCTTCCCCGTCGGCTACGACGTCAACGGCGGAGTCGCCCACATCCACTACGCCATCCACAACACGCGCGGCGGCGGCTACCTCGGCCGCACAATCCCGTTCACCGGCACATACGCGCTGGAGGGCCGCGACCTGCTCTGGCAGGACGAGTACAACCTGCACGCCGACGTGCAGTTCACCTCAACCAATGGCCCGAACTGGACGGCGCCAGGCTCGACCACGCCAGGCGCGACAGACGAGGAACCAGCCGTCGAGTCTGAGCCGACCTGGACGCTGCCCGCGGACGCACCCATCGGCGGCTGGCGCACCGTCGGCGTCTCACGCCGCACGTCGGTGGCCGGGCTCTTTGCCAGTCTGGAAGCGCCGCTCAGTGAGATCGCAGTCCATCATGCCGTCGGCAACGTGTACTACCGATTCGATCCGGCCGATCCAGCGTCTGCCGATGTCGCAGTCCGCTCGGTCCAACCCGGCCAGGCGGTATGGGCGAGGGTCCTGCCCGACACGCGCTGGTTGCCCGCTCCGCCGTCGGAGCCACAGCAAGTCACGCTGCGTCTCTACCGCGGGACGAACCTCGTCTCGTGGCAAGGCCCCGATCGATCCGTCACTCAGGCGCTCGGCAACGTCGGCCACCTCAGCCACGCCTATCAGTACGACCCGTATCAGCAGACATGGCGCTTCTGGTCGCCAGACGGACCAGATTTCCTCAACACGATCACGACCCTACGCAGCGGCGACGCCATCTACATCGCCGTCCGCGTCGGCTCAACCTGGACCCAGCTGCCCTAGCGTCCGCAGGGAAGACAAGGGGCGGCCGTGGATCATGGCGAGGTCGCGGTCGCGGATCGTCGTCCCAGCGAAGTCTGGGACCTCGTTCCCTCTGCACGTGCGGCCAGGCGAGATTCCAGACAAGCTGGAATGACGATGGAGGCTGGAGTGACGGTTGGGGGGCTGGAGTGACGGCGGGGGCTGGAATGACGAACGTTGGGAGGATGGTGGATCGTCGTCCCAGCGAAGTCTGGGACCTCGTCCCCTCTGCACGCTTGCGCAGGGACGACGAGGGGCGGTCTTGCGACCGCCCCTCGACATTCGGTTCGCAGGCTGTTGCTAGCGCTGGAGCCAGCCGAACTGCTGCTTGCGACGCTGCGCGCCTGGCGAGATTTCCACGTTGATCAGCGTCGAGCCTTCCTGCTGGAAGGAGTCGTCGAGCGCCGCCTCAAACTCCTCGGGGCTCTGGCAGTAGTAGCCCTTGCCGCCGAAGGCTTCCATGATTTTCTCGTAGTGCGCCATCGGCGTCAGCTGACCCGGCGAGAGCTCGCCCGTGCCGTACTCGTCCGGCAACTCAGGCGCACCGCCGCCGATGCCATTGTTGTTGAAGATGATCCACGTGATCGGTAGCTTCTGACGCACCGCCGTCTCGACCTCGCCCGGACCAAACCCGAAGGCGGCGTCGCCCTCGAGCGCGATCACGCGCTTGCCGGGATTCACCACCTGCGCCGCGAGCGCGAAGCCCGGGCCCACGCCCATCGTCCCCCACGTGCCGGCGTCGAGACGCTTGCGCGGCTCGTACGACTGAATCACCTGGCGGGCGATCGCCATCGTGTTCTCGCCCTCGGTCACAAACACCGCGTCGCGCGGCATCCGATCCTGAATCTCCTTCAGCGGACGGTAGTAGTTCATCGGCGACTCGTCCGACGACGCCCATTCCGCCTGCTCGGCCGCCTTGCGCTCGACCTCCGCGTTGATCGACGCCACCCACTCCGATGAGTCCTCGAACTGCCACGGGTTCTCGTCGAGATACTCGTTGATCTGACCCATCACCGCCTTGCCGTCGCCGACGAGCGCGACCTCGGTCGGGACGTTCGTGCCGATCTCCGACGGCTCGATGTCGAGCTGGATGATCCGCACGCCCTCCTTGAAGCGCGGCGGCTTGCCGAAGTGCAGGATCCAGTTCAGCCGTGCGCCCAGCAACACCACAAGGTCCGCGTTGCGCAGGACGTGCGTGCGAGCCGCAGCCGCGTTGTTCGGCGCGTCCGCCGGGACCACGCCCGCGCCCATCGGAGTCGCCAGCCAGGGCAGACCCGTCTTGTCGACGAACTCCATGACCTCGTTCTCCGCCTGCGACCAGGCCATGCCCTTGCCCACGATCACCAGCGGGTTCGACGCCGTCTTCAGCGCTTCGATCGCTGCCGTCACCGACTCCTGCGAGACCATCGGACGCTGCGGTTCCTCGACGCGCGGCGCCCACTGGACCTCCGACTCGTCGACCACCGCGTCGATCACGTCGCCCGGCAGGTCCAGGTAGACCGGGCCGGGACGACCATTGATCGCCGCTCGCGTCGCCTGCGCGATCAGACGCGGGATCAGACGCACGTCGCGCGCCTGGTCCGACCACTTCACGAACGGCCGCGCCGCCTCGACCTGCGGCGCGTCCTGGAAGTCGCCCATCTGCGAGAGGCCGATGTTGGCCGCCCCGCCGAGCAAGATCATCGGCCAGCAGTTGGCCTCCGCGTTGCCCAACGCAGAAATCACGTTGGTCATGCCCGGACCCGAGACGACCAGCGCCGCCGACAGGTGGCCGCGCATGTACGACGCCGCCTGCGCCGCATAGCCCGCCGCCTGCTCATGTCGCACGCCGATGAACGGCTTGCCCTCTTGCTGCCAGGCCACCGAGATCGGCACGACCGGCACGCCGACCAGGCCAAACATCTCCTCGACACCCTGCGTCGCCAACGACTTGGCGATAATCTGCGCACCACTCAGTTCTGCCACAAGACACTCCTCGGTTCAATCAATCGGATACCCGCAGGCTACAGCATGATCCCCCAACCCCGCGCCAGCTCGGAGCCTGACGGCTAGACTGAGCGCAGGAGGTGACGCATGGCCACAATGTCCCGCGACTTGGAACGCGGTTTGGTGTCAGCCGGCGTCGAGCGCGACCAGGCTGAGCAGATCGCCGATGGACTCGATGCGAGCCTCGCCGATGTCGCGACGAAGGAGGACATCTCGACCCTTCGCCGCGAGATTGGCCAGTTGCGAGAGGACACGCAGCGACTGCTGTACTGGGTGCTCGCGCTGCTCAGCGCGATGATCGTAGGCGGTTTCGCTGGATTGATCATCGCCCTGTCTTCATAGCCGCGTACCTCCCGGCACCCTCAAAACGCAAACAGGGGCGGGGCCTGTGGCCCCGCCCCTGGCGGATTCCTCCGACCGTACGCCCTTAGGCGCGGTGGCGGATTCTTCGGTAGCCGACGCCGGTGACGGCCACGGCTGCGATCGCGATCAGCAGGCCGATCAGGCCAGCCGACACGCCGCCGTCAGCGAGACCGCCCGTGCCAGTGGCCGGGTAACCCGTCTCGCCGTCGTCCATCATGGAGTCGTCATCGTCCATCATGGAATCGCCGTCTTCATCCATCATGGAGTCGTCCTCGTCCATCATGGAGTCGCCGTCTTCGTCCATCATGGAGTCGTCGTCTTCATCCATCATGGAGTCGTCGCCGTCCATCATGGAGTCGCCGTCATCCATCATCGCGTCGTCGTCTTCCGTGCCCTCATCGAGCATGGCTTCCACGACTGCGAGACCGCTCACCGCGGTCTGGCCCGAGCCGGTCGAGGACGTCTCGCCCTCAGCCTTCTCGCCGTTGATGGAGAAGACCACGTCGTCCGCTTCATCGCGGTCGACGTCGATGAACCAGCTGCCGTCCTCGGCGACGGTCGCCTTCAGCTCGTTGCCCTCAGGGTCCGTGAGCGGCGTCAGGTCCGCGTTGTTCTCGTGCACACCAATGGTGTCGCCCGCGGTACCGTCAGTGCCGTAAAAGCGATGCGGCGGCTCCTGCTGAGCCGAAGCGGCGGCAAGCGCCGCCAGCGCAATCACGACACCCAGCGCAACTGTCAAAATCCGTTGCATGTCAGCGTCCTTTCCTTCTCAATCGTCCCCCTCCCCCACCGGGGGAGGTGTCACGGAGTGCATCCATCTCCCCCCAAGCGGGGGAGGTGTCACGAAGTGAATCCATCTTCCCCTCTGGGGGAGGTGTCACGAAGTGAATCCTTCCCCCCTCCCCCACCGGGGGAGGTGTCACGGAGTGACGGAGGGGGGCTTCGCCCCGCAGCGGGCTGACCCCTCCGCTCTCAGCCCTCCCCCACCGGGGGAGGTGCCGAAGGCGGAGGGGGGGCGCCCGCTACGTCTAATGCCCTCCTAGTTG
>JAJDZG010000036.1 GCA_022824765.1 Dehalococcoidia bacterium
GTCGAAGGCATGGCAGCAGTCTACGCGCGGCCTCCAGTAACGTCAGCGGCGTCCGGCCACGCCAATGCCGACATCTTGCCGACTCAGTCCTGCAACAACCTCGCGGCCGACCCAATCTTCCGGGCGGGGAAGCCGAGCAGGTCCCTGGAGGAACCAGGGACTGGGAGTCGTTAGCGGGGAGTGGGAAGCGGTACCCTTCCCCATCACTTGCTTCATGCAGGGGTCGGTTCCCATCTCCCAACCTATGGTTCGGGGTTCCAACCCCTGGTTCCTCCAGGGGTCTGCTCGGGGCTGCCGAGCGGGGAGTCCAAGCGGGTCCCTGGAGGAACCAGGGACTGGGAATCGTCACCAGGGACTGGGAGCCTTGCGTGGGGGGAGCCCCCCTGTGGTCCCCCCGCTCTGGCGGGGGACTCGGAATTGTGGGAAGCGGGGAATGGAAGGTTGGTGGAGATAGGGGGACTCGAACCCCCGACCTCGTCGTTGCGAACGACGCGCTCTCCCAGCTGAGCTATATCCCCACGCTGATTGTCCACGACTAGCGTACACCCGCCGACGCTGACGCGCCGCCTCCGACTACATTTCAGGCAGCAGGCCGTCCGGCAAGTCCACGGTCATGCAGCCCTGCGTCACGTCGATCTCCACGATCACATCGCTCAGCGCGGGCACGAGCAGGTCGCGCCGCTCGCCTCGCTCGACGACGTACACGTCGTTCGCGCCGGTCTGCAGGACTTCGCGGATCACTCCCAGGTCCGTCCCGTCGCGGTCGACCACCTCGAGACCCTCAATCTCGTCGATGTACCAGTACGGCTGATCGCTGACCGGCCGTTCGGCGTCGGGGACTTCGATCAGCTCGTTGCGCAGGGACTCGGCGGCGTCCCGATCGTTGAGGCCGTCGATGGTCAGGTAAACGCTGCCCTGATGCCAGTTGGCCGCGGCAACCGTGCGCGGCGCTCCCCCGATGTAGACCGTCGCGCCGCGAGCGAAGCGCTGCGGAAAGTCGGTCAGCGGGCGAGCCTTGATCTCACCCTTCAACCCGCGCGGACGCTCGACGACTCCCACGGCCCGATAGCCGTCGCGCGGCATGCGTTCTTGGGGTTGGGTTCGAGCCAGCCGGCGAGCCATCGCTCTATCTGGCCTGTCCGCTCGCTCAGTTGATATCCAGCGAGGTGTCGACAGCGCGCGCGTGTCCGCTGACGGAGAGCAGGTGCCGCATCGCCATCGCCAGGCGGCCTTCGCGGCCGATGACCCGCCCCATGTCGTCCTCGTGCACGTTGAGATGCACGGTCACGTGGTCGCCTCGACTGGTGGTGCTGACCTCGAGCGCGTCAGGCTCGTCGACCATCCACTTGGCGACGTATTCGATGAAATCTTCCATGCGCGTCGTCGTTCCTCGCTGGTGCTACTCAGCGGCGGCCGCAGCGGCGGCTGCCGCCCGCTTCGCGTCGGCGCGCTTGGAGCGCGGCTTGGGCTGCCATGGCTCGATCAGGCCTTCCTTGGCCAGGAAGCGGTGCACGGTCTCGCTCGGCTGCGCGCCGTTCGAGAGCCAATGCTTCACCCGCTCGTGGTCGACCTGGAATGTGGCAGGTTCGGTCAGTGGGTCGTAGTGGCCCAGGTTCTCGACGAATCGGCCGTCGCGCGGCTTTCGGGAGTCCTGCACCACGACGCGGAAGAAAGGACGCCCTTTGCGCCCGTGACGGGCCAGTCGGATTCTCAGCATGCGTTCAACTCTGTCTGCATCGTTCGCTCTCTGTCGATCCAGCCTAGACCCATCGCGCGCTTGGCGCTGTCGTGCCTGCCACTCGCTGGCACCGAGCCTGCCACTCGCGAGACGCCGCTAACGGCGGCCCGCCGCGGCCTTCACGCCCGGCATGCCCGGCACCTTGCCCGAGGCGAGGTCCTTCATGATCCCCTTCGCCGTCTTGAACTGGTTCAGCAGCTGGTTGACCTCTTGCGGCGTCCGCCCCGATCCTGCCGCGATCCGACGGCGGCGCGATCCGTTGATGATGTCCGGCTTGTGCCGTTCCTCGGGCGTCATCGATTGGACAATCGCCTCGAAGGTGTTGAAGAAGTCGTCATCGAGGTCGTCCACGTCAATCTGATCCTTGATCGAGCCGAGGCCCGGCACCATGCTCACGATCTGCGAGATCGGCCCCATCCGTCGGACCTTGCCGATCTGGTCGATGAAGTCTTCGAGGTCAAACTCGCCGTCCTGCAGACGACGCTGCCAGTGTTTGGCGTCCTGATCGCCAAACTCCTGTTGGGCGCGCTCGACCAGCGTCGACATATCGCCGTGACCCAGGATGCGCCCCGCCAGACGATCCGGATGGAACGACTCAATCGCATCCGGCCGCTCGCCGACGCCGAGGAACTTGATCGGCGCGCCGGTCACCGCGCGAATCGAGAGCGCCGCGCCGCCCCGCGCGTCACCGTCCATCTTGGACAACACCACGCCCGTGATCCCCACTGCCTCGTCGAAGGCGGCAGCCGCAGTGACCGCGTCCTGCCCCGACATCGCGTCAGCAACAAGCAACACCTCAGTCGGGTCGAAGCGATCGCGCAGCTCGGTGATCTCGGACATCATCTCGTCGTCGACGTGCAGACGGCCCGCGGTGTCGATGATCACCGTGCGAGCGCCAATCTGCTCGGCCCGCTGCATGCCCTGTTCGACGATCTTGACGGGACGCTCATCCGCGCCGAGCTCGAAGACCTCGATGCCCAGCTGCCGACCGAGCGCTTGCAGCTGGTCAATGGCAGCCGGACGGTAGACGTCAGCCGCGATCAGCAGCGGGCGATCGCCCGCCTTGCGCGACCGCAGCGCCAGCTTCGCAGATGTCGTCGTTTTGCCAGAGCCCTGCAATCCGACCATCAAGATGATCGTCGGACCTTGCGACGCGCGCTGCAGACTGGGCGACTCCGCGCCCAGCAGCGCAATCAGCTCTGCCTGGATGATCTCGATGACTCGGTTGAGCGGCGTCGGCGACTTGAGCACCTCGTCGGTGTTGGTGCGCGCACGAACCGCCTTGATGTAGTCGCGCGCGACCTTGTAGTTGACGTCCGCCTCGAGCAACGCCATGCGAACTTCGCGCAGCGCGGAGTCCAACTCCTGCTCCGAGATTGAGCCGCGCCGCCCCAGCGTCGAAAAGACGCCCTGCAGCTTGCCGCTCAGCGCATCAAACATCGCCATGTCGTCACGTTACCTAGGACAGGCCAGCCTCGGCCATGCGCACGCAGAGATCACCGACGCGCACGCTGTAACCCCACTCGTTGTCGTACCAGCTGACGACCTTGACCTGCGTGCCCTCGAGCACCATGGTCGACAGCGCGTCAATGATCGACGACGCGGGCGATCCCTTGAAGTCGCTGCTGACCAGCGGCTCCTCCGTGTAGTCGAGAATGCCGTGCAGCGGCGATTCCAGGTCCGTCGCCGCCTTCGAGAACGCAGCGTTGATCTCCTCCGCCGACGCCTCCCGCTGCGCATCGATGACCAGGTCCACCACCGAAACGGTGCTCGTCGGCACGCGGTAGGCCATGCCGTTCAGCTTGCCGTTCAGATGCGGCAGGACGAGTCCCACGGCCTTCGCGGCGCCGGTCGTGGTCGGAATGATGTTCATCGCCGCCGCACGCGCCCGGCGCAGGTCGCTGTGCACGGTGTCGAGAATCGCCTGATCGTTCGTGTAGGCGTGGATCGTCGACATGATCCCGCTCTTGATGCCGACCGTGTCATCGAGCACCTTCGCCATCGGCGCCAGACAGTTGGTCGTGCAGGACGCGTTGGAGACCACGTGATGCGCGGCCGGATCGTAGGCGTCGTCGTTGACGCCCAGCACCATCGTCAGGTCCTCATTCTTGGCCGGCGCGGAGATCACGACCTTCGACGGTCCATGATTCAGGTGGCCGCGCGCGCGTTCGGCGTCCGTGAAGATGCCGGTGCTCTCGACCACGATCTCGACCCCGTAGTCGCCCCACGGAATCTGGCCCGGATCGCGCTCCGAAATGACCGCGATGCGCTGCCCGTCGATCACCAGGTCGCCGTCCACGACGTCCACCTCGCCCGGGTAACGGCCGTAGTTGGTGTCGTACTTGAACAGGTGCGCGTTGGTGGCGGAGTCGGTGAGGTCGTTGACGGCCACGACCTCGAGCTCACCGCCGTGAAAGTCGAGCATGCCCTTGAGCACCTGCCGCCCGATTCGGCCGAAGCCGTTGATGCCAATCTTCGTGGTCACGAGGTCTCCTGAATGTGTGCTGGCCGATCTGTTCCCTCGCAGGATCGCAGAGCAACGCGATGCACTCAAGCGTCCACCGACCGATATCCAGATTCCCGCGCCTACAGCAGCAGACGCTTGGGCGCCCCCGATGGTTGGCGGCGATAGTTGTCAATCAGCAGCCGCTGGCGGCCGTCGACCGCAATCCACCTGGCTCGGCAGCGTTGAGACATCTCCAGAATCGTCTCCGCCTGACGGTGCAGACGCTGGTACTCCTGACGGTCCTCCGATTCGACCCCGAACAGGCCGCTGCCGACCGCGAAGCGCGTTTGGCGATCCTGGATCACGATCTGCCAGCCCAACAACAGCTGCGCCCAGCCCAGATGGAACGCCTCATCGGCCCAGTTGACCAGGAAACGCTTGTTGTGCGATCCGTCCGCGCTGAGCAGCGCCGACGCGCCAAAGTGCGAGCGCGACAGCTCGGACACGGCCCGATAGGTCTCGGCCGTCTCGGGCGCCATGGCAATGGTCTGGCCGGCCATGTACTGACCCATCCCGAGCTCGGTGGCGTGGTGCTCGGCATTGTTCGACCAGGCGCCCCGCAGCCAGTCCTCGAACTCAATCTGCTCCTCGCCCACGACTGCCTGCTCCGCGCCGAGCCACTCCATCTGCGCGCGCATGATCGGCAGCGCCGACGAATAGGACGCCCGCGCCGTCAGCCGCCGTGCGTCGATCCCGCCCGAGTAGACGCGCGACCAGAACAGCAGCGCCGACGCATAACGACGGTTGCGGAATGAGGAACCATAAGACTGCTCGACGATCTTGCGCTGCAGCGTCAACGCATCCTGCAACCACTTCAGGTCCAGCCCGAGCGCGAATGTTGTCTCACGCATCGCATCGCGGACCGCCGGCGGCTCATGCTCGTCCGGCTGCTCCAGCGCCGCTGTCGCGTCCGGGAACGTAATCGGCGAGATCCGTTTCGGGGGCGGAGCGTCGGCCGGCAGCTCGTCAGACACGGCGTGCAATCCTCGTCAGCCCTGCTTGGCCCTAGTCGGTGCTGGCGGGCGCGAGGATTGCTTCCAGGAACGTCAGCAGTCGCTCGCTCTGGGCGTCAATGAACGCGCGGTCCGGGTGCCAGGCCCAGAGCTCGCGCACCACTTCCAGCGTCGACCAGGCGCTGCCCTCTCCGCCATGGGCAATCTGCAGCAGACGCCGGGCCACGTCGTCCGCAGTCCAGATCAGCGGACGCTCATACTCCAGCATCCGCGTGCTCTGGGTCAGCGCCCGGATCCAACGCTCGACCGTGTCGAAGGCGACCTTGCGATCCATCAGCTGCGCCCGCAGCGCGAGCACTTCCGGCAGGTCGACAATCCGCGCCGGCGGACGATCCGGCGGCGGCAGCGGCTCCGGACCGTCGTCATCCGGCAAACGCTCGAGCGCCGCCGTCCAGCGCTCGACCGGGATGCGGCGCAGGTCGTTGTAGACCAACGCGCCGCCCGATCCGGCCTCCCACCAGGCGCGCAGACGATCATCTCGCGCGGGACGAGGCAGCTCCGACTCTGAGGTCGCGGAAACAGTCACGTGCTGAGGTTATCGCAGCACGCCGCCTCGCGTTATGCGCGCCGTGTCGCGTTGC
>JAJDZG010000153.1 GCA_022824765.1 Dehalococcoidia bacterium
AGTGTGGGCGGGGGCTCCCCCTTCCATCGCCCCAAATCCCGCCCCCTACGCAGCATTCCATATCATGTCCACAAACGACCCTCCTTCGGAAGGAACCCCACAATGCCCGCCCTTGACGGAATGCGCATCCTGGACATGACCCAGTACGAAGCCGGCACCTCCTGCACCCAGGCCCTCGCCTGGCTCGGCGCGGACGTCGTCAAGGTCGAGCAGCCCGGCGTCGGCGACCCCGGACGCGGCGTCCGCACCGGCACCCTCAACTCCCCCTACTTCATCAACTGGAACTCCAACAAACGCTCCGTCACCATCAACCTCCGCGAGCCTCAAGGACGCCAGCTCCTGCTCGAAATGCTCCCCCACTACGACGTCTTCGTCGAAAACTACGGACCAGGCGTCATGGAACGCCTCAACCTCACCTACGACGTCATGAAAGAAGTCAACCCCTCCATCATCTACGGTCGACTCAAGGGCTTCGGACTCGACGGGCCCTGGAACGACTACAAGTGCTACGACATGGTCGCCCAGGCCGCCGCCGGCGCCTTCTCCGTCACCGGCGACCCCGACGGACCACCAATGATGCCCGGCTCCACCGTCGGCGACTCCGGCACCGGCGTCGAACTCGCCCTCGCCATCACCGCCGCCTACGTCCAAAAGCAGCGAACCGGCGACGGCCAATTCATCGAAATCGCCATGCAGGAGGCCATGACCTACTTCATGCGCACTCGCATCGCCTACGCCGAGTGGGGCGAGCGCGTCGCCCCGCGCAACGGCAACGCCGCCGGCGCACCCACCAATCTCTACCCCTGCAAGACCACCCCCGAGAGCGAGGCCCGCGGCGGCAACAACGAGTGGGTCTACATCATGGTCGTCACCAGCCGCATGTGGGACACCCTCTGCGCCGCCATCGACCGACCCGAACTGCTCGTCGACCCTCGCTTCGAAGACATGTGGAAGCGCAACGAAAACGGCAAGGATCTCTATCAAGAGATCTCCAAATGGACCATGCAGCGCACCAAATGGCAGGCCATGGAAGAACTCGGCGCCGCCGGCGTCCCCTGCTCCGCCACCCTCGACACCTATGACCTCTTCCACAACCCCCACTTCGAGGAGCGCGGCTTCGTCCACGACCTCGAACACCCCGCTCACGGCACAATTCGCCTGCTCGGCTGGGCGCCTCGCATGTCCAAGAGCGATGTCCCCATCGTCCGCGCGCCCCTGCTCGGAGAACACACCAACGATGTCCTCTCCGACGACCTCGGCCTCAGCGCCGGTGACCTGCAAGAGATGGAAGCCGCCGGCATCATCGGCGGCGAACCTGTCATCCCCGCCAAATAGTCCGTGCAGGACTCCACTCCGCCCCCGCTCCCCGTCGCCGACCAGCTGCACGGCCTGCCGCCAATCCTGCCCGACGGCCGCCCGCGCGCCCTCATCCTCGGCTCCTTCCCCAGCGTCCGATCGCTCGCAGCCCGCGAGTACTACGCCCACCCGCAAAACTGGTTCTGGCGCGTCATGCAGCACTGCGCAATCATCCCCGACGCCTCCGCGACCTACCCGACACGAATCTCGCACCTCAAGTCCAGCGGCCTCGCCGTCTGGGACCTCTACGCCAGCGTGCGACGCGAAGGCTCCGCCGACGACCGCATCCATGACACAAACCCAAATCCAATCCCAGACCTGATCGCGGCCCACGACCCGCTTCCAATCCTGCTCAACGGACGCCGCACCCGAGAGTTCCGCCGCGCCTTCCCCAATCTCCACACCGAACCAATCGCGCTCCCCAGCACCAGCCCCCGCCCACTCCACTGGAACACAAAATCATCAAGAGCCGCAGCACTCAAAGAGTGGCAAGCCGCCCTCCACTCCACCATCAATCGAGATAGCCTGAGCAAGTGATCATTCGAATCCGTGATCGAGGACTCCGTCGAATGCACGACCGAGATGACCCCAGTTACTTGCCGCCTCAGCACGTGACTCGCATCGCGGACATCCTTGCGGCCTTGGATCGCGCCGCATCTCCCCAGGAACTCGACTTGCCCGGCTACCACCTTCACCTACTGAAAGGGAAACTCGAAGGGTTCTGGGCAGTTCGAGTTTCCCGCAACTGGCGTATCACCTTCCGATTCGAAGAGAACGACGTCACCGATGTCGATCTGGTCGACTATCACTGAGAGGCCATTGCCATGCCGATGATCAACCCACCACACCCCGGCCGCACGATTCGCTACGACTGTATCGAGGCCCTGGGCCTCACCGTCGCCGACGCAGCAGAGCATCTTCAGATCGAAGAGTCCGCCCTCGCCGCGGTCTGCGCCTGCAAGGCACCGGTCACCGCCGATCTCGCGATCAGATTCGAGCAGGCCTTCGGCAGCACCGCCGACTTCTGGCTCCGACTCCAAAACGCCTACGACCTCGCCCAGGCACGCAAAGCCGGCTGCAAAATCACCAAAATCGAACGCGCCGCCTAACCAGCACTCAACTTCCCCACCAACGACGCCAACGACGCCATCCACGGCGTCGGAACCCCCAGCTCCCCCGCCCGCTCCACCGGCTGGCGAAAGATCGCATCCACCTCCAACGGACGGCCTGCCACGTAGTCAATCACCGTGCTGGGACGGTACGGCCCCATCCCCGCAGTCTGCGTCAGATACTGCCGACACAGCGCATCGCCATCGATCCGAGACGTCTCACCCGCCGACGCCAGGTCGGCGTTCCCCACCGCAACCACTTCCCTCATGATCTGATGCGCCGCCTCGTGCAGCGCCGGATCGTGAATCACCTCGTCAGTCGCCACGCCCCCAGCCACGACGCACAGGCCGTTGAACGGCACATTCCAACCTAGCTTCTCCCAGCGCGCCTTCAACAGGCAGACCTCAGGACGAACTTCCACCACCGACCCCTCAAACAGCGCAACCGCGTGCTCCAACTCCTCAGGATCGTCCCCATAGTGTCCGATGTTCACCGCGCCAAACTCCTGATGAATCACCCGACCCGGCTCTCCCCGTATCACGCCGATGAAGCCTAGACCGCCAAACAGCGATGTCCCAGCCGGCAGCTGCGCGGCAATCTCCCGATCCACCGTCAGACCGTTCATGATCGCCAGCACCCTCGTGCCCGACGAGACCAGCGGCCCGACCAGCTCAGGCAAATCCCCAATCGCCGTCGCCTTCAGACCCACCAGCACCCAATCGACTTCCCCATGCGACGCCAACGCTTCCGGCGTCGACTCCACCGTCGGACGCTCCAGCCTGAGGTCGCCCAGCGGACTGCTCAGGTGCAAACCACCGCTCTTGACCGCCTCAAAGTCGCGACGCATCAGGAATCGCACATCGTGGCCAGACTCCGCCAGACGCATCCCGTAGTAGCTGCCCACCGCGCCCGCACCGACCACCGCCACCCGCTTCCGAGCGCCCATCTCTCAGTCCCCGACCGGCGCCTGCGCCGACGGCTTCGCCGTCGGCGGCAGAACCGCATTCGCATCCATCAATCGATTGACCGTGAACAGCCCCAGATCGTGCTCCGTCTCGCGGTGCATCGACAGATCCGCCAAGGCCTCGCCGATCGCCGGTGAAAACTTGAACCCGTGCCCAGAGCACGGGCTCGCCAACACAATGTTCGGACGCTTCGGATGCACATCGATCAGGAAATGCGCGTCCGGGGTGTTCGTGTACAGGCACGTCTCCGCCCGCAACAGCTCGCCACCGACATCCGGGAACGTCCGCGACAGCCACGTGCGCACATTGGCCTCGTCAGACTCCGTGACCTCCTGCGGATAGCCGTTCGGGTCAACCTCATCGAGCGGCTGGTGATGACCCAGCTTGAAGCCCTTGCCAATGTCCGGAAAGCCGTAGGCAAAGTCCTGCGGCCCCCGCTCCCACATCCAGAACGGCAGAGCGCCTTCCACAAACTGCTCCCGATTGCGCCGCGGCTCGAACCAGAACATCACCTGACGCGTCACCCGCAACGGCAAATCCAGCTTGCCCAGCAATCCCGCATTCCACGCGCCAGCCGTCACCACCATCCGCTCCGCCTCGTAACGTCCCTGCGCCGTGTTGATCGTGATCGGCGACTCCAAATCACCCATATCAGTCGGCAGCCACTTCTCGACCGGTTCGTTGAAATGAAGCTCCGCCCCGTGCGACGCCGCCAGCTCCAGCTGACCGTTCAGCGCCCCATCAATGTCAATCATCCCCCCCCGAGTCTCCAGCACGCCCACCAAATCGTCCGACGTCTCAATCGCAGGAAAACGCCGCTTCAGCTCCGACGCGTCCAGCACCTCCACATCGATATCGTGCTCCCGTGCGCTCGCCAGCACCCCCTGCACCATCGATGCGCCCTCAACCCCCAGCGTGATCGCCCCCGTCTGTCGAAACAGCGGACGACCGAGCGTCTCCGACAGCTCGTCCCACAGCTCATACGCCCGACGCACGAACGGCACATACGACGGATCCTCGTAGTACGCCTCGCGAATCCCACGCGAGTCGCCATGCGTCGAACCCATCATGTGCGGCGGACGAAATCGGTCGAATCCAATCACACGCTCTCCGCGCTTCGCCAACCGATGCGCCGCCGCCGAACCCATCGCCCCCAATCCCACCACCGCCACATCAAATCGTTGCGTCGAACTCATCCGCTGCCTCCTGCCGATTCGCTGCTCACGCTCAACTCCCCAGATCGCGCCATCTCCGACGCCAACTGCGACATCGAGTTGTCCTCCCAGTACAGCACGTGCTCCACGTGCTCCCGGATTGACCACTCGTCGTTCGGCGGCTTCGCATCGAGCAGCGCGTCGTCCGTCTGCAACAGCTGCCCCACCAGCTCCGCACGTTCACGAATCAGATCGCGCGTCAGATGCGCCAGCGCCGATTCCTGCATCTGCTTCGACGTATACCGCGCCGTCGACACCGCCCCCGCATGCATCCGATCGTGCTCCGCGTTGTGCACCAGCAACCGTTGCAGCCCCCCATCCATCGCGCAACCATGCGCCGTCGGATAACCCAGATCCGCATCCGAAAGCGCCGAGAGCTGCTCAACCGTATCCGCAAGCTGCCGAAGCAGCCTCACCGCCAACTCCGCCGACTCACTAGCTGTCATCCCAACCTCCATCTCGAATCTCCTCTCCCTCTGAGAGAGGGTGCTCAAATCCCCTCTCCCTCTCTGGTCCCCTCTCCCCCCGGGAGAGGGCTAGGGTGAGGGGCTCCCCCTCTCAAATCTCCATCTCAAATCCCCCATCTCAAATCTCCATCTCAAATCTCCCTCTCAAGTCCTCCCAACCCCAAGAAACTCCAACAGCGTCCGATTCGTAAACTCCGGCGCCTCCTCCGGAAAGAAGTGCCCCGCACCAGGTACCCCGACAGCCGTCAGATCAGGAAAATACATCGAAAACTGATCGAAAAACGGATTCCCAGACGGCACCGACGTCGACGCCGAATCCCCCGTCGTCAGCCGAGAATTCCCGTACATCCACAGCGCCGGCTTCGCAAACCGCTTATGCCGATCCTCAGGCCCGTACTCCATAAACTCCCGACCCCACGGATGCTCGTCCAACCCCCGACGCCAGACCTCACCCACCAGCGATGACGTCAGCCGCTCGCAGCGATAGCCGCCCGCCACGCCCGCGTCCGCTCGCATCCGATGAAACGGCAGCGCATGGCGGTAGTACGAGATCGCCGCCGCATGAGAATCCGGATCCGCGAACGCCCGCTGGTACACCTCCACGTCCTCATCCGTCGCCCACCGATTCTGCGTCAGACGCCTACCGCTCACCGTCCACGGCGACTCAGGCCAGCCCGGCAGCGCCGGATCCGATCCGCCAGCGAAAATCGTCTCGATGAACTGCGCGTGATACTGCGCGAAGAAATGCTCCGGCAACGGACGCGCCTTGAACCAGAACCCGTGAATCGCCGCCGGCGTCCACACCGTGCACAGCGTGTCCATCAACGCCGTCCGCGACACCCGATCCTGATGATCGATCACCAGCTTGAAGCCGATGATCCCGCCCCAGTCGTGACCCACCACCGCCGCCTGCTCCACATCGAAGTGATCCAGCACACCCACCATGTCTGCCGCCAACGTCGCCCGCGACACCGGGCCCGGCGGCTTGTCCGACCCGCCATACCCTCGCGTATCCGGCACGATCACCCGGTAGCCCGCCTCAACCAATGCCGGAACCTGATAGCGCCACTCATACGACGTCTCCGGAAAGCCGTGGATCAGCAGCACCGGCTCCCCGTCCGACGGACCATCCGTCGTCACCTGAATTCGTATCCCGTTCGAGTCGATCCGCACAGTCTCCATCAGCCGCTCCATTCATCCTCAAGCAGTCGCCGCCCCAGACGAGCCAGGCCAGCAAATCTCTCACGCAAACGCCGGCAACACCTCGTTCACGACCCGCTCGTACATCGCCTCCTGGTCGTAACCCACCAGGCGCAGCGTGATCGTCGTCGCGCCAGCCTCCACGTAACCCTGAATGTCGGAGATGCACTGCTCGGCCGTCCCCATCGCGACCCACAAATCCAGCATCTCGTCCGAGTACTGCGTCGAGTAGTACGCCTCGAGGTACCGCCGAGACTCATCCAACGCCGCCTGACGGTCGTCGTTCACGTTGATGTTGTAGTACACGCAGACCTCAAAGTCCTCGGGCAGCTCACGTCCCGCCTCGTCCGCGTAGCGCCGGATGTCAGACATGTACTCCTCAACAATCCCCGGCGGCTGGAACGTCGTCATCCACCCGTCACCGAGTCGCGCCACCCGGCTCAGCCCTGCCTCCCGATTCCGCTTCAGATGCGGCGCCGGATTCGACGTCACCCAGATCGGCACCGGACGCTGCACCGATCGCGGCTCCACCGACACGTCCCGAAACTGCGTGTACTCCCCCTCGTACGACGCCGAGTCCTCAGACGTCAACAGACGCAAGACCTCGATCGCCTCCTCCATCCGCTTCATCCGCGATTCAGGAGCCACGCAAAATGCGTCAAACTCATCCAGCATGTCCCCACCGCCCGGCGCCGCCTGTCCCATGCACGCCGCAAAGATCGACCGACCGTTCGACATGAAATCCAGCGACGCCCACTGATACGCCAGCAGCAACGCCGGACGCAGCGGCGTCGACGCGAAGCACGCAGGACCAATCCGCACCCGATCCGTCACCACCGCCAACGCCGACATCAAGCCCAACGCATCCAACCGCGGCTTCGCCAGAATCGAGTCTCCCACCCAAATCGAGTCCCACAGCGGATCAGCATCCGCCCGGCGGGCCAGAGAAATCATGTCATCCAGCGACGACGCCCCCGTCACCACCCCGCGATTCGACAGCGTCAACCCAAATTGCACCATGATCAGATCCCTTCGCTCCGCAAAGGGTAGCGAGGTCGATCAACCCGCGTGCGTCCACCCACGCCAGAATCTACGCCGTGACGCCCTCCAGCGCAAAGTCACGGACCAGACCCGCCACCGCCTCCGGCGCCTCCAGATCAGCAACATGCCCCGCGCCCGCAAGCTGCACGCTCTGCGCCCCCGGTATCGCCGCCCGCCAGATGTCCCCCATCTCGTGAGCCACAACCTTGTCGTGCTCCGACGTCGCCACCAGCGTCCGCGTGTCGATCCGCACCAAACGCCGACCCACACCCGTGTCCGGAATCGGCCACAAGAACTTCGCCGACGCCCGCAGGTCGAGCAGCTCCGTCACGTACGCATCCATCGGATCACGATCCGCCATCAGCAGCTCGTTGCGCTTCTCCGCATCGCTGAACAACACCGCCGTCGGAAAGCCCGGGTGCTGCGCAAACACGTCCTCACCCGGATGTTGCTCAGACCACAAGCCCAACGGATTGATCAGCGTCAGCGACTCCACCGCGTCCGGTCGAATCGCGGCAAGCTCAGCCGCAATCCACGCCCCAATGCTGATCCCCGCAACATGCGCCGATTCCACCCCCAGCGTGTTCAGCAGGTCCACGTTGAACAGCACCAGATCGAGCCCATCCCGCGCACCCGGCAGGTCATCCTTCGCAGGACCCCAACCCGGCTGGTACGGCGCGATCACCCGGAAATCCCGGGCCAGCGCCTCCAGCGCGCCGCCCCAGCGCGGAATCCCCGTGATCGGATGCAGAAACAGGAGCGCCGGCGCATTCGCATCGCCGCCCTCCCACACGTGAGCGGTCTGGCCGCCCGGCCGCAAATCGAGCGTCGTCAAGTCAGCCATCGGTGCACTCCTCACACTCTGCCTGATGCTAAGTCTCGTTCCAGTCGCCCAACGACCCAACCAGCCGCGGCAACCAACATTCAGCCTAAACCCCCCACAGCCATCGCAAAGCGACCGAGGGGGCGCACAATCCAAACGCTCCCCCTCCGGCGGAGCCATCGCAAAGCAACCGAGGGCGCCACAACCCAACCGCTCCCCCTCCGGCGGAGCTGTCGCGAAGCGACTGAGGGGGGATCCGAGCCAACCGCTCCCCCTCCGGGGGAGCTGTCGCGTAGCGACTGAGGGGGCTCGGCTCCCCCCGGGGGAGCTGTCCCAAAGCGACTGAGGGCGCCACAAGCCAAAAGGCTCCCACGTCGGAATCCGCGACACCGTCCCAGCCTCGCACCGCTCCTGCTCCGCCAACCGCCGCGCCGCCTGCTCCCGCATGCCCCGCTCCGTGCGCCAACCCGGCGCCTCCGACCAACCCGCAAAGTCATCCAGCGTATGCCGCGACGTGTAGTCAAAATGCTCCCGGTACAGCTCCTCAGCCTCCCCATCCGACTCCGCCACAACGATCGTCTGAGAGACAGCGCCCTGGTACGGATTCCACTCCAGACCCGCATCCTCGACCCGCGAACGAAACCCATCCATCGCCGACTGCGCCGCAGCAATCCCACGGCTCGCCAGACACACATACGCGTATCCACGCTCCGCGCAATAGTCCCACGTCTCCGACGAGATGCCATCCGCCGGTATCCAGATCGGCGGGTGCGGCTGCTGCACCGGACGCGGCCAAATGTTCACGTAGCGAAGCTTCGCCGACTCGCCATTCCAGCTCAACACTTCCCGATCCGTCCACGCCCGAACCGCCAGATCGAGATGCTCCCGGTAGACATCGCGCATCCCCACCGGATTCACCCCGTACGCAAAATTCGTGTCCATCGGCGTCCCCAGCGGAAACCCAGCCACAATCCGACCGCCCGACAGCACATCCAGCATCGCAATCTCCTCCGCCGCCCGAGTCGTCCGACGCGCCAACGCCCCCGCCATCAACTGCGGCGACGGCATCAGCCCAAACACATGACCGTGATGCTCATTCACCACCAGCCCATCGAATCCCACCGCCTCCGCAAACTCCAGCTGATCCAGATACTCGTGATACAGACGGTGACCCACCTCCGGATCAAACAGCCGAGAGTCCGCGTCCACCCACACAGATCGATTGCGCTCACCAAAATCAGCCGGCAAACAAGGCCAAGGCATCCCCGCAAACCAGTGAAACTTCAACAGCCCCCCCTCTCAACAACTCCCCCTCTCAACCGCTCCCCCTCCGGGGGAGCTGTCGCGAAGCGACTGAGGGGG
>JAJDZG010000062.1 GCA_022824765.1 Dehalococcoidia bacterium
CGTGTCGGGGCAGGGGGACACGGAGGAGGGGGCAGGGGGGCGTCCGAGCGGGGAAACCAAGCGGGTCCCTGCGTGAAGCAGGGACTGGGAACCCCGTACACCAAGGTTCGTGTCCCCGTGCGCACACCAAGGTTCGTGTCCCCGTGCTCCGACACGGGGCGGCAGCGTTCGCGAGACCATCCCCCTACCCTGCCACCGTGAACCTCTACCTCATGCGGCACGGCAAGGCCGAAACCCGCGGACCCCAATGGCCCGTCGACGACCTGCGCCCCCTCTCCGACGTCGGCCTCCGACGCACCCGAGCCAGCGCCATCGGCCTCCGACACCTCCGCGTCGCCCCCCAGCGGACGCTCGCCAGCCCAATCCTCCGCGCCCGCCAGACCGCCGACCTCCTCCACCACAGCCTCAACCTGCACACCCCCATCGAAATCGTCCACTCGCTCGCCGGCTGGCGGCTCCCCAGCATCATCGCCGACGCCGCACGCGAAGACGCAGCATCCGTCCTCCTCATCGGCCACGAACCGACCCTGAGCGAGCTGATCGGACTGCTGATCGGCGGCCGCGAAGCGTCGATCCGTCTCCGACCAGGCAGCATCGCCCTGCTCAACGCCCCAGAACTCAGCGCCAGCCCCTGCGCCGAGCTCGAATGGCTGCTCACACCCAAACAGCTCGCCGCAATCGGCGCACGTTAGACCTCAGAAGCCCGACGCGAGGCTGCGCCGCGAACGATCAATCAGGAAGAGGAACACCGGCGTACCAATGATCGCAGTCAGCACGCCCAGCGGCATCTCCGCCGGCGCAGCAATCGTCCGCGCCCCCAGATCAGCGCCCAGCACCAGAATCGCCCCAGCCAGCGCCGACGCCGGCATCAGCCGCCGATGATCAGGTCCCACCGCCAGCCGCACCATATGCGGCGCGATCAGTCCAATGAACCCCACGACCCCCGCCACCGCCACGCCGGCGCCTGTCGCCAGCGCCGCCGCCGTCACGATCAACAGCTGCGTCCGCTGCACCCGCACCCCCAGATGGCGCGCCTCCGCATCGCCCAACGTCAGCAGATTCAGCGGCCCCGCCTGGCGAATCAGCACGATCACCGCAATCAAGATCAGCGGTCCCGCGTAGTAGACAAAGTCCCACAGCGATCCTGCCAGACTGCCCAGCAGCCAGAACACAATGTCGCGCAGCTCCGCGTCGTCCGAGAACGAAAGAATCAAGCTGATCGCCGCGCCAAGCAGCGCGTTGACCGCAATCCCCACCAGCAGCATCGTCGCCATCTGCGCCCGTCCGCTGCGCCGCGCAAACCCGTAGATCAGGAAGGTCAGCACCAATCCGCCCAGAAACGCGGCAATCGGCTGCACCCACAGCCCCCACGACGTGATCCCGACCACAATCGCCAACGCCACAGCAAACGACGCCCCGCTCGACACGCCGATCAAGCCCGGATCGGCCAGCGGATTGCGGAACAGTCCCTGCAGCGCCGCCCCCGAGATGCCCAGCCCCGCACCGACCAGCGCCGCCATCAACATGCGCGGCACCCGAATCACCCAGACCACCGCCTCCTCCCGCGTCGAGTACTCGATGCCCAGGTCAACGCCCAGCTGTCCAAACAGCACCCCAATGATCCGTGGAATCTCCACCTCGAACGCGCCCAGCGTCAGATTCAGCAAGATCAGCGCCACCAACCCAGCCGACATCACCGCCCAGAACAGCGGTCCCAGCACCCGCGGGAAGGGCAGATCGGCGTCCGCCGACAGCTCCGGCCGCCGCTCGCGTAACTGCGCCAGCGGACCCTGGCTCATGCTCACTCCGCCTCAATCTCCGCCTGGACACCGCGCAGGTAACCGCTCAGGTCAGCGATCGCCTCAGGCAAGCGCGGTCCGAAGCCCAACAAGTAGAGATCGGGCATCGAGATGATGTACGGCCCGCGACCCGCCCGCGTCTCCGACATGCCCGGAATCTGCAGCAATCCCTCAACGCCGCCAACCACTTCGAGGCCTCGATCCATGACCAGGTACACATCCGGATCCGCCGCAACCAGCGCCTCCGGTGTCAGCAGCACCCACCCCACGATACCCGCCGCAGCCGCCGCATCGACGCCGCCAGCCGCCTCAATCATCGCCTGCGCCCGGTTGCCCTCGCCCGACACCAGCTGCAGTCCGCCCCGCCGCGTGTACACATGCAGCACGCTCAGCGGTTTCTCGTTCGCCGCCTCGGCCATCACCGCCTCGAGCCGCTTCGCTACATCCAGCGCGAGCGCTTCGGCCCGCATCGGAATCCCCAGCACCTCGCCAATCCGCCGAATCTTGATCTGCGGCGCCTCAAGCGTGTTGACGTCCTCAAAGATCAAGACCTCCACACCCGCCTGCTCCAGCTGCTCCAACACGCCCGGCGGCCCAGCCATCGGCGTGCCCAGCACCAGCGTCGGCTCGAACTCGAGAATCGCTTCCGCATTCAGTCCGCCCGCGAACCCGAGGTTGGGCAGCTCCTCGGCCTCGGGCGGATAGATCGAGCTCGTATCTCGCGCGACGAGATACGCCTCAGCCCCCAACGCATAGACAATCTCCGTCAGATCGCCGAACAGCGTGATCAGCCTCGTACCCTCAGCGACGGCCTCCGTCACTTCCTGCTGGCCTTGCTGCTGCGCTTGTTGCAAAGCCTGTTGCTGGGACGCCGCATCGGCCTGCTCCTGCTGCCCCTGCTGCATCACCTGCCGCTGTTGATCCTCCTCCGATGCCGCGGCCTCTTGCTCAGCCTGCTCCAACCCTGCGGCCGCCGACTCTTCCTGACGCTCATCCTCAGCGGCAATCTCCTCCGACGCCTCTTCAGCCGCCACAGACTCCTGCGCAATCACTGCGTCTTGCGGCTCTGTCCCCGTCTCAGGCTGCGACTGGTCGCCGCCGCTGCAAGCGCTCGCGACCAACAACCACACGATCAGCAACCCAATCACCACCAACACTGAGTCTCGGCGCAACGACCATCCAATCAGCTGGGTCATTCGTGAATCATTTCCCAAGCGAACACGCTGACACTGGTGTATCACAACCGCTCACCGAACCGATCTCACCTCCCGCCGACCCCCACAGCGATACGATCAACCTGCAGAGCGCACCCAGGAGCGAAGTCACCCCGATGTTGCAGCGGCGGAACGTCATGCGACCGGTCGCTACGGCGCTAGCCATCGCGCTGATCTCCGCCGCCGCAATCGCGAGCGCCGTCTGCGACTCCGACACCCAAGACGCTGGACCGCTCAACCTATCGCCCCGCGACCTCGACAACCTCGCCAGCGGCGGCGAGACCACCGTCTTCGACCAGTCCCGCAACGCCTTCTCCTCCCCAGCCCGCAACCTGACCGCCGAGCAACGCCGCCGCTTCGACGCGGGCGACCGCCTCTTCGAACAACTCTGGATCTCTGCACCAGCCCAAACGGAAGATCGCGACGGTCTCGGCCCGCTCTTCAACGCCCAGTCATGCGCCAGCTGTCACGGCGCCGACGGACGCGGACGCCCCCCGCTCGGCAGCGACGACTCCGAACGCGGCATGCTCTTCCTCCTCTCCCTGCCAGAGCAGTACCGCGACCTCTACGCTCCCGACTCCCTCGCCGCTCCGATCGGCGCGCCAGTGCCCGACCCAACCTACGGCCGACAGCTGCAAGATCGCGCCATTCACGGCGTACCAGCCGAGGGACGAATGTCCGTCACCTACACCGAGATCAAAGGCAGCTACGCCGACGGCACGACCTACACCCTGCGCCAGCCGTTCTACGAGATCGCCGACCTCGCCTACGGCGACCTGCACGAGGCAATCCAGATCTCACCGCGCGTCCCGCCCGGCGTCTTCGGCGCTGGACTCTTGGAAGCGATCCCAGCAGAGCTGCTCGAGCTGCTCGCCGACCCCGACGATGTGAACGCCGACGGCATCTCAGGACGACTCCACATGATCTACAACAACGACACCGGCCAGTTCGACATCGGACGTTTCGGCTGGAAGGCAACCGTCCCCAGTGTGCGCCAGCAGTCGGCGATGGCCTTCCTCGACGACATCGGCATCACCTCAACCACGCACCCCAATCAAAACTGCGGCCGCACCCAGCGCGAATGCCGCTTCGCCCTCCACGGCGGCAACCCCGAACTCGACGACGCCCAACTCGACGACGTCGTCTTCTACAACCAGACCCTGGCGCCGCCCGCCGCGCGAGGCTACGAAACCCGGTCAGACGGCGCCGAGCTCTTCTTCGCCGCCGGCTGTCACCAATGCCACACGCCGCGTCTCACCACCGGCAGGCACAACATCGACGCGCTCAGCGGACAGGTCATCCTCCCCTACACCGACCTGCTGCTGCACGACATGGGCCCCGACTTAAGCGACGAACGGCCCGTCCACGACGCCGCAGGCTCCGAATGGCGCACCGCGCCGCTCTGGGGCATCGGCCTAATGCCAGAAGTCAACGGCCATCAACGCCTGCTGCACGACGGACGAGCCAACGGCGTCGCAGAAGCCATCCTCTGGCACGGCGGCGAGGCCAAACCATCCCGCGAAGCCTTCCGCAACATGTCGGCCAAAGACCGCCAAACCCTCATCGACTTCATCAACTCCCTCTAACAGCCCCCTCCATCACCCCAGCCCTCCTCCGCCATTCCAGCTTGTCTGGAATCTCGCCCCCTCTCCCCCCAGCCAAAGCTGCAACCACCCCTAGCCCAACGGCGACAGCCCAGCTTCCACCCGGACCGCGTTGATCGTCTCCAACACCCGATCCTCGAACGGCGCGTACTCCACCTCAAACTCCTCGACCAGCCGAGCGTTGTCCATCCGATGCAAGCCCGAACCCTCATAACCCCCTGTCTCCCGCTCGAAGTTGATCTCCGCCTCGGGCAGATACCGATGGACGATCTCGGCCAGACCTCGCAAGCTCGTCGCGTGCCCGCCCGAATTGTAGATCGCATGCGCCGTCTGCTCAGCGAGCGTGACGCGGACAAAGACCTCGGCAATGTCCTCCACGTGCAACGGCAGCGTCATCGCGTCAGCGTACGGAAACGTGACCGCCTCGCCCCGCGCCGGCAGCACCTGGCACTGCACGTGATTCATCGACCCGCGCTCCTTGTCAGGACCCGTGATGTTGGCCGGGCGGACACCCGTGATCGCCATGTCGTAGGCCCGGTTATACCACTCCGCCTGATGCTCGTTGAAGATCTTCGAGACCGCATAGATGCCCCGACCCAGACAGAGATCGTCCTCCGTCACCGCCCGATCACCGTGCAGCCGCTGCGGCCCATAGACCGCCAGCGAGCTCGCGTAGACCACCCGGCGGACATCCAGCAGACGCGCCGCCTCAAAGCAGTGATCCATACCCAGAATGTTCAGCCGCACCTGCGGATGCGGATCAGCCTCGGACGCGCCCAGCGCATAAGCGAGATTCAGCACCCGATCCGGCTTGCTCACCGCCAGCGCCTCCACGACGTCATCCATCAGCGTGACATCGCCATGTGTGATCTCAACCCGATCGCGCAGCGGATCAAGCGCAGCCGCACGTGGGTTGATGTCCATGCAGTGCACCTCATGCCCATGCTCGACCAGCCGCCGCATCACCCGCGGGCCGATGAATCCGCTGCCGCCCAGCACTGTCACTCGCATCGCTCTGCCCTTCCAACGCTCGCGCTCAATCTCGACAGCAAGCTAGCAGGACGCGCGAACGGTTCCCGCGCACAGCCCGCGATAGCCTGCGCACTGGACGAACAACCGACGGATTGCGAGGTGGACGATGGATTGCGGCACATTCCTGCTCATGCAGTCGCCAAACGGCGCCGGACACGCCGAGATGTTCTCGCGCGCCACCGACATGGCGCAAGCCGCCGACCGCATGGGCTTCGACAGTATCTGGTGCGCCGAGCACCATTTCTCGACCTACGGCTACCTCTCGCGACCGCTGATGCTCGCCATGCACCTCGCGGCGCACACCGAGCGGATTCGCGTCGGCTCCGCGGTGATCGTGCTGCCTCTCCATCATCCCTTGGTCGTGGCCGAAGAGATCGCCACCGCCGACCTGCTCAGCGGCGGACGCCTCGACGTCGGGCTGGGGCGCGGCTATCAGCGCTACGAGTTCGAACGCCTGGGCGCGCACCTCTCCGAGAGCCGCGGCCGCTTCGACGAAGCGATCGACATCATCCTCGACGCCTTCAAGGGCGAACCGTTCTCCCACGACGGCGAGTACTACCACTTTGACGAGACCAGCATCTTTCCCCTGCCCATCCAACAGCCCCATCCTCCGATCTGGGTGGTCGGTCAGAGCCCAGAGTCAATCGCAACAGTCGCCGAGCGTGGCTTCAACCTCGTCTCGGGCGGCTTCGGAGTCTCAGTCGAGCGCCTCGCCCAGTTCCGCCAAGCGTTCGACTCAGCCCTGCCCGGCGGCAAGCAGCCTGAGGGGCTGCGCATCAGCACTCAGCGCGCCGTGTATGTCACTCACGACGAGTCGGAGCTGCCCGAAATCGTCGAGCAGGCGCGCTGGAACATGCGCGTGACCTTGAGTCTGCGTCAAGGCCTGGCCCGCGTCGAGCGGGGACGCGCCGTGGCCATCCCCATGCCCGACGAACCGAGCACCGAAGACCTGCTCGACCGCTACTTCGTGATGGGCACCCCCGACACCTGCCTGCGCAAAATCGCCGAGATCCGCGAGATCATGGGCATCGACCACTTCAATGCCAACTTCTGGTTCGGCGCCATGTCCCAGCGACAAGTACTCGGATCCATGCAGCTGTTCGCCGACGAAATCCTGCCCGTCATGAAGTCCGGCGACATCTAGACTGCTCCCGCCGCCCCTGACGCCCCGACCGCTACGCGCCGCCCGTTACGTCAATCGTCACCCCCGTCACGAAGTCCGCGTGCGACGACGCCAGAAAACACACCACGTTGGCCTGATCAATCGGCTCAGCGATCCGTCCCAACGGCGTCATCGCCACCGCGCGCTGGCGCACCTCGTCCGCACGACCCTGCCAATGCTTGCGGATTCGCTCGGTCATCGTGACCGCCGGTGCGATCGCGTTGACATTGATCTGGTCCGCACCGACCTCCAGCGCCAGCTTCGAGGTGAAGGCGATGATCCCGCCCTTCGCCGCTGCATAAGCAGACGAACTGCTCTCGCTCTTGCCGCGACCAGCGATCGACGCGAAGTTCACGATCTTCCCGCCGCCCTGCGACCGCATCTGCGGAATCACCGCGTGGCAGAAGTGGAACGTGCCGCTCAGATTGAAATCGATCAGCCGCTGCCACTCTTCAAAACTCAGCTCCTCGGCCCGCGCCGACGAGTTGGCGATAATCGTCGATCCGCCGACACCATTGATCAAAATGTCAATCCGTCCGTACCGCTCAATCACATCAGCGACGACGCCGTCCACCTCAGACTGCTCCAGCACGTTGGCCTGGTAACCGTGATGATCCCCGCCGATCTCATTGAGCGCGCCCATCGCCTCGTCCAGCAGATCCTGGTTGTAGTCGACCGCGGCCACGCTGCCGCCCTCAGACGCGATGATCTCGGCGCTGGCCCGGCAGATGCCGCTGGCCGCGGCACTGATCAGCGCAACCTGTCCCGTAAACCGTGCAAAACTTGCTGTCGTCATCTCGCTAGCGCCCCTCAAACTCCGGCGCCCGCCGTTCGCGCAACGCCGCGCGTGCCTCATCCGCGTCGGCCGACGTCTGCAGAATCGGCGACGCATTGGACGTCAGCACCGCCGTCGTCTCCAACGTGCTGTCCATCGCCGCGCGAATGACGCGCTTGTTGATCCACGACACCAACGGTGGATTCTGCATGATCCGACCGCACAACGCCCGCACTTCGTCCTCCAGCTCGTCCGACGCCACGAGCCGGTTGAGCACGCCCCACTCAGCAGCCGTCCGACCGTCCAGATGGCCCGTGAACGCGAACTCAAGCGCTCGGCCCAGTCCCGCCAGCCGCGTCAGGTAGTACGCGCCGCCGTTCTCGATGATCTGCCCCACCTGCTGGTAGGCGATGAACCGCGTCCGCTCGGACCCGTAGCGGATGTCGCACTGCAACGCCATGTCCATCCCAAAGCCCGCCGCAACGCCGTTAACCATCGCAATCGTCGGCTTGCGAATGTATGAGATGTCCTTCATCAGCTTCGTGATCCCGTAGTAGAAGCGTTGCCGAGTCGCGTCGAGACTGCCCGCGTCATAGGGCGCGTTGCCCCGAAAATTGTCGTCAGGCGTGAACTCGCCAAGGTCCGATCCCCGCACGTCAACGCCCGCGCAGAAGCCCCGACCGACGCCGGTCAGCACGATCACCTTCACGTCCGGGTCGTCATCACCCGCGCGCATGTACTCGCCGACCTTGGCCAGCGTGCCCGTCCGCTCCGTGCTGCCCACCGCCGCATTGAGCTTCTCGGGTCGATTGAACTTGATCCAGAGGATGCCGTTCTCCTCCTTCTCGTAGAGCAGATAGGGAACAGTCTCGAGCGGTTCCATCGGGCACCCTTTCCGACTTCAAGCAGCTTGCGCCCAAAGGCTAACCTGCGCCAGATCAGCGAGGCCGCCGCCGGATCGCTCCAGCGGCGGCCTCGAATCTGGCCTGTGGACAGCCATTGCTCGCGGCTAGCTCAGCCGCGACATCTCTGGCGTCGCGCTAACCCTCGTCGGCCAACGCGGCAACGACGCGCTCGGCAACCTCAGCCGGCACCCGCGACATCCAGGCATCCTTGTTCTGCAGATACCAGATCGCGCCCGCGTCCGGCGTCTCGTCGTTGTCGCCCATCCAGATCTCAGTGTCGATCTGCTCCGCTGCGGTGTAGTCCCACGCGCGCAGGAACTCGATCACATCAGGCGCCCGATCAACCAGACTCGTGTTCACCGCAATCCGCACCTCGGACGACGGATACGCGCAGCCCTGATCGCCGTTCCAGCACTCCTCGCTCCACTCCGGCTCTTCCAGCCGGTACAGGTCGAGCGTGGCCGTCGGCTTCGTCGGACCCCAGATGTAGCCCAGCCAGTTGTCGCCGCGCGCGTACGCGCCTTCAAGGTCGGCGAACAGCGCCGCGCCGCTGCCCGGGTCGACAACATCCACGACATCCTCGAGCTCGTACGCGGTCACCTTGTTCAGGTTCACCAGCTCGCACGCCCAGCCCGCGATGCAGCCCACGAAGCGAGCCTTGCCGCGCGAATCGGCCGTCACAAACAGATCCTGGTAGTCAGGCAGGTCGAAGACCGACACCAGGCCCGGGTTGGCGTCCTTGACGTACTGCGGTACGACCCAGCCTTCCCAGTTCTCGTCCAGGCTGTCGCCGAGCAGCTCGATCACGCCCTCGTCGAGGTCATCGATCCAGGGCTGCTGCGCCGGCCAAATCTCCAGCGTCACGTGCGTGTCATTGTTCGTCAGACCCGCCCACAGCGAGACCGTGTCACCGGCCACCAGCTCCGTCGGGTAGCCGTAGCCGTGCTCGACGATGTACGCCACCACGCGCGTCTGCACCTCAGAGCTCGTCCAGTTGAGATCCGAGAACACGATCGGGTCCTTCGGCTCCGCCTGCATCGCCTGCTGTTGCTGCTGATGCTGATGCTGCTGATCCTGCTCGTGATCGTGCTGATCCTGCTCGTGATCTTGCTGATCTTGCTGGTCGTCGTGCTGCTGCGCCTCGGCAACAGTCTGCTGCTCTTCTTGCTGCTCGGCCTGCATCGCCTGCTGCTGCTCTTGCTGCGGCTGCTCGGCTTGCATCGCCTGCTGTTGTTGCTGTTCCTGCTGCGGCTGTTCCGCGGCCGACTGCTGCTGCTCGTCGTCCGACGAACAGGCCGCGCCCAAGATTGCCACAGCTGCGGCTAGTCCCGCGAACGCAAGTCCCGCGCGGCGCAGCCGTTTCGTTCCCATCAAACGCACTCATCACCTCAATGTCTCGCTCGACGCCAACTCGACGCCTGTGTGCTCAACTCAAGCTATCAGATAGCGACGCCCGCGCCCTCCCCGATCAGGCCCATGCATCCATTGCCATAAGGGAAGCAGCAGCGCCAACGACCGCTCAATCCTGCGTACGGCGGCCTCGATTGACCCGATACGCCGCCCACAGCGTCATCCCAATCGCCATGATCACAAACAGCGCCTTCGCCCCGCCCAGAAACGCATTGGGCGACAAATCAGGATCCGCCAACGCAAAGCCAGCCAGCACCCAGAAAAACACCGCGATCAACCCCGTCGAGAGCATCCGAATGCCACTCGCCCGCTCTGCCAACCGTTGCATCTCATGCTCCTCCCGGCCGTGCTCCTCTGGGCCGCGGCTCACTCGCCGCTGACCGCTTCCTGCTGACGGCGCGTCAGCGCCTGCGTCATCCGATCCATGATGATCGCCAGAATCACGATCCCCAGCCCGGCAATAAACGCATTACCAGGCTCGATCCGTCCCAACCCTTGGTAAACCTTCAGACCCAACCCGCCAGCCCCGATCAACGAGGCAATCGCCACCATCGACAGCGCCATCAGCGTGGTCTGGTTCACGCCCGCCATGATCGTCGGAATAGCCAGTGGAATCTTCACCTTCAGCAGCATCTGCCGACGCGTCGCCCCAAACGACTCAGCCGCCTCCAACGTCTCCGCCGGCAGCTGTCGAATCCCCAGATTGGTCAGCCGCACCGCCGGCGGCACCGCAAAGATCAGCGAAGCGAGCACCCCCGACACGTTGCCAAGCCCCAGAAACGCCACCACAGGCACCAGATACACAAAGCTCGGCATCGTCTGCATCGCATCCAACACCGGACGCAGGATCACGTCCAGCCGATCACTCTGCGACGACCAAATGCCCATTGGCACCGCAATCCCAATCGACAACGTCACCGTCACGATGATCAGCGCAACCGTCTCCATCGTCGCCGGCCACAGTCCGAACACCGCCAACACCAGCAGCGACGCCACCGATCCAAACGCCATCCGCCAGCTCACCATCTGCAGACAAACCAGACCCACCATCGCAATGAACGCCGGCCACGGGAACCACAGCAGCATGTCCTCCAGGCTGATCAAGAACCACGTCATCACATCCTTGATGCTCTGAAAGAACCACGAAACATTGGTCGTCAGCCAGTCAACCGCATCATCCAGCGCATTGCCCACGTCTCGGCCCACATCGACCGGCACCTCTTCGCTGCCCACCGCGTAGGCGATCAGAAAACTCAGCATGATCCCCAGCACGACCAACGGCCGAACGTACCATCGCTCGGGAATCGGCTGCCCGGCCATCGGCGACGAAATCAGCCCCCACAGCCAGCTCATTGGCAGCAGCAGACGCTTCAGTGCAGCAGGAGGAGGATCATCCATACGCGCTATCCCTCCGACGCAGCAGCCGTGGCAGCCTCATCCGACGCCATCGCCCGCGCCAGCAACTGCAGCGGGATCACCCCGACCAGCTCGCCCGAATCGCTCACCACCTGCAACGGCTTCGTCGCGGCCAGACCAGCCGGCACCAAATCGTCCAGCACCGTGCTCTCCCGCACCACGTAGCGATCCTCGGTCGGCTCAGCGAGCGCTGCCTCGCTGCTGTCCATAATCGATCCAGCCGTAACCATCGCATGCAAGCGCACGTCTTGCGTGAACTCACGCACGAACGCATTCGCCGGCTCCAGCACCACCTCCGTCGGCGTCCCCTGCTGGACAACCACACCGTCGCGCATAATCGCGATCCGGTCGCCCACCCGCACCGCCTCGTTCAAATCGTGAGTGATGAAGATGATCGTCTTCTGCACCGTGTCCTGCAGCGTCAGCAGCTCGTCCTGCAAGTCGCGCCGGATCACCGGGTCAAGCGCCGAAAACGGCTCGTCCATCAGCAACAGCGGAGTGTCCAGCGCCAGCCCGCGCGCCAGTCCCACCCGCTGCTTCATCCCGCCCGATAGCTGGCGCGGCATCGATTGACCCCAGTCGCCCAGACCCACCAGCTCCAGCGCCGTCGCCGCCCGCCCACGACGCTCCCGACGTGCCACGCCCCCGATCTCAAGCGGCATCGCCACATTGTCCATCACCGTCCGGTGAGGCATCAGACCGAAGTGCTGAAACACCATCGCGATCCGGTAGCGGCGCAGATCACGCAGCGCCTGATCCTCCATCGCAGTAACCTCGTCCCCCTCCACCCACACCTCGCCCTTCGACGGTTCGATCAGCCGATTGATGCAACGCACCAGCGTCGACTTTCCGCAGCCCGACAGCCCCATCACGACAAACACCTCGCCCCGCCCAATCTCCAGATCGACCTTCGAAAGACCCAGCACCGCGCCAGTCTCTTCCTGGATCGCATCCTTCTCCGCGCCCGACAACGCCATCCCCAGACCCAACTCATCGGGATCATTGAAGACCTTGTACAGCCCGCGTATCGAGACCGCCGATTCCGTCACAGACCCTCCAAGCCAGCCACCGCGGCTGCCCCTCACCATAGGGCACACCTCCAGGCCCACCCGATCAACCGTGCAGGACGATCTCCGTCACCGCCTCAGGAGTGCTCAGCATCGGGTAATGCCCCGTCTCGATCTCGTGCCAGCGCGCCCCCAGCGCCTCCGCGCAGCGACGCTGGTGAGCCTCCCCTGGATTCGGCGCCTGACGACAATACGTCACCGACACATCCCACGACTCCTCCCAGAAACGATCGAGCACGACCGGCTGGTTGAACACCGCCGCCGGGTGCAAACCAAATCGATCCGCCGCCCACGACGCGAGCGGCTCCGCAATCGACGCCTGCAACGTCGGCAGAATCCCTTCGAACGTCGGGCCGTACGCGATCTCAGTCTCCACTTCCGCCTGCCGCTGCACGATGTCCCGAATCTTCTCCCCATTGAACAGCGCCAGCGCATCGATGAACACCAGCCTCGCGATCCGCTCCCGCGACAGCTCCGCCGTCCGCGCCATCACCATCCCGCCCGACGACGTGCCCACCAGCACCACCTCCCTCAAATCCTCATAGCGCAGCAGCTCCGCCAGTTCCGCCGCCTGAGACTCCGTGTCGATCCCCGCTCGGACCTGCCCCGCCCGCTCAGCGCAGCCGTCCAGCGACGGCGCCAGCGCTCGATGTCCCTGCGCCTGCAACTGCTCCACCACCGACGACCAAATCCAGCCGCCCTGATACGCCCCGTGAATCAGTAGAAACGTCGCCATCTCCCACTCCAATCGTTATCCAAATGCCTCCGCGAGCAGCCGCTCGACTTCCGCGTTGAACGCCTCAGGCAGCTCCCAGTAAACGGAGTGCCCGCCCTCGGCCACCTCCACGTAGCGAGCGTTCGGCAGCAGATCCACCGCTCTCCGAACGACCGACGGAGGCACGAGCCGATCTGCCGCGCCGACGAGAAAGACAACCGGCATCGTCGCCCGCCGCAGCTCCTCCACCGAGGCCGCCCCTTCATCCACACCCAGCTGCCCCGACACCCGCAGCGGCGGATTCAGCCCGCGTATCTGGTTGTACAGAAACAGCGCGGACGGTTCCCGCTCCGCGTAGCCCGGCGCGACCATGATGTTGGCCGCCTGATCCTGAAGCGCCGCCCGCGCCGCCGCCAGCTGCGTTTGCAGCTCCCCGAGCAGATCCGCATCGCCGACACCGATGATCGTGTCAGCCATCATCACCGCAGCCGCTCGCGCCGGCTCCCGCGCCGCAAACGGCAGCACCGAAAATCCGCCCAGCGACTGCCCGACCAGCGCCGCACGCTCAATCCCAAGCGCATCCATCAGCTCGCCCAGATCGCGCGCGTACGCGCGCGGACCCTCCCCCGAGTGGTCGGGGCTGCCCGCGAAGCCCCGCACCGAGTACGTCACGCAGCGGTAACGATCCATGAAACGCGGAATCTGATTCCACCAGCTCAGCCAATTGCCGCCGCCCCCGTGCACGAAGATGATCGTGTCCGGGCCGTCGCCAAACACCTCATAGGACAGCGTCGCGCCCCTCACTTCCTGCGTTTGGACCATCGGACACCTCGATTCTGCCGCAAGGTTCAGCCTGCTCAGGTGCGGCAAGGCTAATGCCAATCGTGCGCGCTCGGCATGCGGATCTCCGCGCCGATCGCCTCGACCCGCTCGGCCACGATGTTCGTCGTCCCGTCCCAGCGATCGATCCGCCCCTCAATGATGATCAGCTGGTTACGCAGCGACCGACGGCTCCGCTCGAAGACCTGCGGCCAAATGATCGACTGCACATCGCCCGTTTCGTCCTCGATCGTGACGAACACCGTCCCGTCCTGACCGCGCGGATGCTGCCGCGCGATCGGCCAACCCGCCACGCGGACACGCTCCCCGTCCCGGCACGCATAGACGTCGCGGCAGCGCCGCACGCCCGCCGCCAGCCTGGGACGGATGAACTCCATCACATGCCCGCTCGGATAGATGCCCAGCACCCGATACTCGCCGACCATCTTCTCGTAATCCGAAACATCATCAAACCGCGGCGGCGGCTCCGCGCTCGCCGTCGGAAACGCCCGCTGACCCGACCGGCCCGGACGAATCGAGAGCCCCGCCTCCCACAGCGCCGCCCGACGGTTCGGCGTCACCCGGTCGAACCCACCAGCCTCGATCAGCGAACGCACCGCTTGCGGCTTGAGGCCAGTCCGACGGACCAGCTCACCCGCATCGGAGTACGGCCCGCCCTGCTCCCGCTCCTCGACGATCACCCGCGCCGACTCAGGTCCGATGTCCTTGATCATGGCCAGCCCCAGTCGGACTCGCCCAACGGAGGACGCACAGGAATCGGGCGCGGCGCCCACAGCGCTCTGGTTGATGCACGGATTCAGAAACTCCACCCCGAACCGCCGTGCATCCTCCTTCAGCGTCTCCAGCGGATAAAAGCCCATCGGCTGGTTGTTGAAGAGCGTGACGAAAAACTCCAGCGGGTGGTACCGCTTCAGCCACGCGGCCTGAAACGCCGTGATCGCAAACGCGTGCGAGTGCGACTCGGGAAACATGTAGTGACCGTTGATCTTGCCAAAAATCTTCTCCGCCGTCTCATCGTCGACCCCGTTCGCGCGCGCGCCATCCATGAAGCGCTCACGATGCATCGCGATCAGGTGCTCGTTGTTCGCCCGCGCGAACGCACGGCGCACCTCATCCGCCTCCGCCGCCGACATCCCGGCCACGTCCATGATCAGCTGGACCACCTGCTCCTGCCAGACGATCACCCCGCAGCCGCGCTCCAACGCCCGTGCTTCCAGCGGGTGATCGTAATCCCACTCCACGCCGTGCCGATAGCGATCGACAAACTCGCTGACCGCACTGCCCTGTGTACCCACACCTGGCCGGATCAGAGCCACCTGATACGCAAGATCGAGCAGCGTACGCGAGCGCAGCCGCTGGCCCATCTTCAACTGGGCCGGCGACTGCAGCAGAAACACTCCCTTCGATCGGCCCGCGTTGATCATGTCGTACACCCCGTCGTCGTCCGGACTCAGCTGGCTCAGATCAGGCCGCTCGCCAGTCCGCTGCTCGATCAGCTCCAGCGCCTCCTCCAGCTGATCGAGCACGGGCAGCGAGAGCAGGTCGATCTTCGCGAAATTGGCGTCCGCCACACTGTCCTTGTTCCAGTCCATGATGTAGCGGCCCTCGATCGCCCCAGCCCGCACCGGCACCATCTCCGGAATCGGCGCGTCGCTCAGAATCATCCCCCCCACGTGCTGGCTCAGGCCGCGCGGCGCATCCATCAGCTGCGGCGCGAGCGCGACCAGATCTCGCCAGCCGTGCGCACCCACCTTCTCGCGGAACGACGGCAGCTGCGCCATCTCCTCCCCCAGCCGCGACCCGTCGTGCGAGTGAATCTGCTTCGACAGCAATCGCAAATCGTCCCGCGGCAGCCCCAGCGCCTTGCCCAAATCCTGAATCACGCCCTTCACCGAATACGTCGTGATCGCGCCGGTCAGCACCGCATAGTCACGACCGAAGTAGTCGTGCACCCGCGCGATCAGCTCGTCCCGCAGCCCGCGCGGAAAGTCGAGATCAATATCCGGCAGCGACGTCATGTCCTCAGGCAGAAAGCGATCGAGCGTCAAGTCCCACTTCAGCGGATCGACATGGCTAATCCCGATCAGATACCCAACCAGCAGCGCCACCGACGACCCCCGGCCGCGACCAGGCGGACGCGCCTCCAGCGACGTTTCAGGCTCAGCCAGGCCGCGCTCCTGCATGATCCCCAGCGCCAGCCGCACGATCTCCCGGTACAGCAGCAGAAACCCCGCCAGACGGTGACGCCTGATCAGGCGAAACTCCTGCTCCAGCCGCTCGCGGACCGCCGGCCCGATCGTCCCATAGCGGCGCGCAGCCGCCTCCTCGCAGAGCCGCTGCAGATAACCCTCCGGTGTGTAACCGTCCGGCACGATCGGATCCGGCAGCGTGTAGCCCAGATCCGTACTCAGGTCGAACGTGCACTGCTCGGCGATCCGCCGCGTGTTCGCCACCGCCTCGGGACAGTCCGCGAACAGCCGCGACATCTCCGCCGGACACTTCAGATGCAAATGATGGTTCGGCTGAATCTGCGGCAGCGCCTGATCGATGCTCCGGTTCCACTTCGCCGCCACCAGCGCGTGCTGCAAGCGATACCGCTCCGGCGAGTGATAGTGGACATCGTTGCTGGCCACCAACGGCGCTCCATGCTCGACCGCAAACGAGGCCAACTCGCGGTTGCGGGCCGTATCGCCGCGTAGGAAATTCTGCTGCAGCTCCAGATACACCGCGTCGCCGCCGTACCACTCGCGGTAAGAACCCAGCAGCGCTCGAGCCTCCACCTCGCAGCCGCCCAACAGCAACCGCGACAACGCACTGCCCCGTCCCCCAGCCAGCAGCGTCAGACCCGCCGAGTGCGCAGCCAGATGAACCGGATCCAGCCGCGGCTCACGACGATCCACATCATTCGCCAACGTGAACAGCCGAGACAGATTCCCATAACCCTCCCGAGTGCGAGCCAGCAGCGTCACCCGCGAATCGTCCAGCAGCCTCAGCTCGCCGCCCGTGATCGGCTGAATCCCCAGGCTGTTCGCCAGCCGAGCAAACTCCAACGCCCCGCACAGGTTCGTATCCGTCTGGGCCATCGACCCCATCCCAAAGCTCGCCGCCTGGGCCAGCAGCTCGTGCCCGTGTGACGCGCCCACACCGAACGAATGGAAACTCTTGGCGTGCAACTCAACGTAGTCAACGTCAGTCATGGTCAACACAGGCCATCGGCAAACTGGCATCGCTCGCGTGCAACGGCACCCTCATGCCGTTTGCTGGTACCAGGACGACTGGTGCTCGTCTCGGTAGAGGACCTGGCTCTGGCCGTTCCGTTGCGTGATCTGGTAATACTGACGACTCATCGGCGTCGGACGCCACCAGAGATCAAAGCTCCACCGATCCTCGATCCGGGCGACCGCCTGCCACTGATCGTTCACTCGGATCGCCGCCGGCTCCTGGCCCGGACCTTCGCGAACCTCGATCGCCGAGGGCTCCGCCAGCGGACGCAGGCGATCGGCCGCCGCAGGATCGATCGGCACCTGCAGCATCCGCAGCTCCGGCGCCGGATGCCACGCTGCCGCCTCGACGACTCGGTGCAGCGCCGGCCGACCGCCCAGACGAGCGCTCAACTCTCGCTCCACCGTCAGCAAACGCTGCTCGCGTTCGACTCGGGCATCAGGAAACAGCGACAGCTGCAGACCTGATGCGCCGCTGATCTCGCTCAGCGTGATCGTCATCGACTCAACCGGCCCCGGCGGATGATCCCGCTCCAGGCGCTGCATGATGATCTCCACAGCCCGCCGACGGCTCTCCGCGCCCGATCCAATCCCGCCCTTGAAGTGAACCGCACGCTCCCAAATCCGTTGCCAGTCAGGCGCATCCTCCAGCGTGCAAGCCATCACCGCCGCGCCCGCCCGCCGACCCTGCAGCCGCGCGTGCCCGCACAGCCGGGCCAGCAGCGTCTCCACCGCCACCCGCAGCACCTCCAGCGATACCGCAGCCGACGGCAGCGCGAGCGTCTCGCTGACCGACTCCGCATCCAGCCGCGGACGCAGCGGACGTGGATCGATCCCCCGCGCCAGCTCCCAGATGCGTCGGCCCTCGCGACCGAAACGATCGAGCAGCGCCGACCCGTCCTGCGCCGCGATGTCCCCCAGTCGCCGCAAACCGAGCCGCTCCAGATCGTCCAGCAGATCAGGCGCAGCCAGCTCCGCCGGCAGCAGACGGATCGGCAGCGGCGCCAGAAAGCCCGCAGCGTCAGCGCCGACCCGGCTGACGCCCGACGACTCACGCGTCCGCGCCGCTACGAACGCAGCAAACTTGCCTCCCGGCTGACCCGGCTGACTCGGCGCGACTCCGATCCGCGGCCCGAACTGCGACGGCACCGCCTGCAGCAGCGCATCAAGCATCGGCGCCTCCCCGCCGTACATCACCGCCAGACCCTCCAGTCCCACATACACGACGCCCAGCTCCGCACCCTCAACGCGGTCGCTGACCTCCTCCAGCGCAGCCAACACCTGCTCGAACTCACGCCAATAGCCAGGCTCATCGGCCTCCACCACCACAGCCTCAGGCACCTGCGACAGCACCTGCTCAACCGTCATCCCCCAGCTGATCGGCACCAGCGCCGGCAGCACATCCACGACCCGCCCGCGGCCATTCGCACGCTCCCCCGGCCGCTCGACAATCACGATCGGCCGCTCAGCCAGCTCCGGCCGCCGCGCCAGCTCGATCTGCGCGCGGACATGCGGGAACAGGATGCACGCAATCCCGGCACTGCTGGCATCGGCGCAAACCCCGCGCGCTCGGCTCATCTGCTCAACCTTCCTGATGCAAAGCAGTGTATGAACGTTAGTTCTGATTTGCAACGCCGAATCACGCCAACGACCCAATACACATAACGTCAACTGCAACATCACCCACATACGCCACTTCATGACGCTTCAGGCACGCCCGGCATACACCTCCAGCAACCCAGACCCCACATCCCAGACCACCGCCCGAGCCTCCACCAGCTGCGCCAACTCCCGTGACATCTCCAGATTCCTCGCTCCCCCCGACACCAGCACCACAAACTCCGCCGACTCCGGCACGCCCTTGCGACCGCCTCCCTCCGACATCAACACCCTCGCCGCGAGCTCGGGAGTTACCTCATCGCCGATCGCCGCTCCCCCGACCTGCGCCGCAATCTCCGGCCGATGCACCGACCGCTCGTCCAGCGGACGCCCCAGCACGCCCGCACCAATCACCGCGCACACCACATCCGCCCCCTCGGGAATGACAGGCTCATGAGCGGCCGGCGCCTTGAACGGACGACCCTTCGACCCATCCGCCTCCACGCCGACCAGGCTCGCCTGCCCGCTATCCACCGCGCGACGCGGCCAATCCGGCTCGATGCCCAGCACGCGCTCACGATCACCCCGCCCCGCTCCCACAACCGCGCTGCCCAGGCCGCGCGCAGCGATGTCCGCCAACGCGCCCGCCCGCGACGACTCCGTGCGCCCCAACACCAACGGCATCATCCGACCTGCCCGCGGAATCGTCATCCGCGTCGTCGTCGTCAAGACGCTCAGACCGCTCCCCCCAGCCTCCGCCCACTCCTGCGCGAGCGCGAACAGCACCGTCGTCTTGCCGCCACCGCCGACGCTGCTGAACACCGCCGGCCGCACGATCCCCAACGCCTCATGCAGCCTGGTCGCCCTACCACCGCTCAACGCCCCGCTGGACCCGATGGACCCGCTGGATCTGCTGGACCTCTCTGCTCCGGACATGTCCGCAGCCTAGACTCAACCTATGCACGACATCGCAGCCGCACCGTTCTCGGTCATCATCCTCGCAGGCGGATTCGGACGCCGGCTCGGCCGCGACAAGGCCACCGCCGAGCTGGACGGACGCCCCCTGCTCCATTGGAGCCTGCTCGCAGCGACCGACGTGTCCGACGACATCGTCGTCTCCCGTCGGCCCGATCAAACCCTGCCCACCCTCGACGGCGCTGCTTGGCGCGAAGCAGTCGACACCCGCCCCGACCGCGGGCCGCTCGCCGGGTTGGAGTCAGCGCTGCCCCTCATCCGACACCAACTCGCCGTCGCCGTCGCCTGCGACATGCCGCTCTTGAGACCCGCGCTCTTGCGCGCCGTCGCCGACGCCTGCGCTGACGTCGACATCGCCATGCCCCAACTCGACGGCGTCGCCCAGCCCCTGCTCGCCGCCTACCGACGCTCCGTCGCCGACACCGCGCGGCAGCTGCTGGACGAGGGTGAGGGACGCATCCGCGCTCTGCTCCCGTTGACCACCCATCGGCTGCTCGACGAACCGCAGCTCCGCCTCCACGACCCTGACCTCGCCTCCTTCACCAACGTCAACCGCCCCCAAGACCTCGAACGATTGACCACACGCATCTCCGGACGCTCAAGCCTGACCCATTCCTCAGCATCCTGACCCTCAGAGGAGGACCCCATGCCGATGTTCCGACGAGTCCTGACCGGCCGCGTGGCCCCAGGCAAACATGGCGAGTTCCTGCGCGCCGTCGAGGCCGCCCTCGACTATCAGTCGCAGCGCGGCATCGAAGCACAGTTCTCCGTCTGGGACGCCATCACCGGTCCCGCCTCAGTCGTCGAAATCATCGCCGAATTCGAGGACCTCAAGGAACTCGAACAATTCGAGGAACTCGCCGCACAGGACCAGCGCTTCGCCGAACTGCGACGAGCCGTCCGCGAGGCCATGGTCTTCGAGTCCGCCGAAATCAACATCTACCGAAACCTCGTCTAGGAGCCAAGGCCTCATGGTCCCCGTCGATCCCCAACGCCAGGCCGAGTATCGCGACGCCTACGACGCCTGGCAGAAGCAGCTCTCCCGCATGCACGACGTCTTCCTCCACGGCGACCCGCTGCCACCGCCCAAACTCAAGGGACTGCTCAATCGTGAAGCCCGCGCCAAGCAGCGCTACGACGCCGCCCGCGACGCCCTGCTCGGCATCGGCGCTCTCCCCAACAACATGCCCAATCCGACTCCCTCAACTCCCAGACCACCCCCAGCGTTGGACGCCATGCGGGAGCGTCCATAGACTCACAAGGAGCCGACAGTACGGTCAGGCAGGCGGATGAGCGACGACTACGGCGTCGACCTCGATGAGATCTTGCGCGTGGTGGACGGGGCGGCGGTCTTGATCGTCCGCTTTGACGTGCTTGAGCCGCGCCTGCTCGTCGACTTCCGCGCCGACCCCCCCGACAGACCCATCATCCTCCTCGTCGACCGCGTCAACTCCGCCGAAGAACGCTTCCGACATCTCAAATCCCTGCGACCACGCATGCCCTCGCCGGAACGAATCATGTCCTTCCCCTGGCCCCGCGCCGTGCAGGCCTTTGCCGACGCCGGCATCTGGCTGCGCATCGAGACCCGACTGCTCGACCTCGGCGCCGACCCAGAACAGGTCAGCAGCGTCCAAGAACAGCTCCTCGAGGGCGAACGCGCCGTGACCATGGCCGCAATCACCGGCGGTGCCGGCTTCCGCACCATCTGGGAACGCGGCACCGAGACCGACGGAGCAGCACCATGACCACACCCACAGACTTCCCGCCAATCGACCTGCGCTCCGACACCGTCACCAAACCCACGCCCGCAATGCGCCAGGCGATGTTCGAGGCCGACGTCGGCGACGATGTCTTCGGCGAAGACCCAACCATCGCCAGACTGGAAGCCCGCGCCGCAGACCTGACCGGCAAGGACGCAGCCCTCTTCGTCTCCAGCGGCACCATGGCCAACCTCGTCTCCCTGCTCTCTCAGACCACAGCCGGCGACGAACTGCTGGTCGGCGACCGCGCCCACATCGTCCGCGCCGAAGCCGGCGGCGTTTCCCGCTTGGGCGGCGTACTCGCCACCACCCTCCCCAACGACGCCGACGGCGGCTTCGACCCAGCACTGATCCCCGCAGCCGTCCGACCCAACGACATGCATCAGCCGCGCACGACCCTGCTGGCGCTGGAAAACACCCACAACTTCTGCGGCGGCGCCGTGCTGTCGCTCCAGCGCACGCAGGAGATCGCCGACACCGCGCACGAGCTCGGTCTGCGCGTCCATCTCGACGGCGCACGCATCTTCAACGCCGCAGCCGCAGCAGGACACTCCGTCGCCGACCTCACCACACCCGCCGATACCATCGCCTTCTGCCTCTCCAAGGGTTTGGGCGCGCCCGTCGGATCCCTGATCTGCGGCGACGACGCCTTCATCCACCAGGCCCGCCGCACCCGCAAACTGGTCGGCGGCGGAATGCGTCAGGCCGGCATCCTCGCCGCCGCCGGCCTCATCGCGCTGGACGAAATGGTCAACCGCCTCGCCGACGACCACGCCAACGCCCGTCAGCTCGCCCGCGGACTCGCCGAACTCGGCTTCCAGATCAACCCCGAGCACGTCGAGACCAACATCGTCATCGTCCAGCTCGACACCTCGCACGACCCGGCCCCGTCGCCCACCCTGCAAGCGCAGCTCCGCGAGATCGGCGTCCTGGTCACCACCCCCGACCGTACCAAGATTCGCCTCGTCACCCACGCCGACCTCTCGGCGGACGACTGCGCCGAAGCCTTGCAGCGTATGGCCGCCGCCGAGATCGGGCCGTCCGCTTGAACGGCACACATCAGCACACGCCGCGACGCGCCCGCCTGCCCGCCGCAGGAGCGATCACGATCCTCCTCGCCGGCGCCATCGCGCTGCTCGCAGCCGCCTGCGGCTCCGACGCCAACTTCGACGACCCCGTCAACCCCGTCTCACAAATCGCCTGGCCCGACTTCGAACGCCTCCACTACGACATGCTCGACCAGACCGACACCCTGCTCGGCACGCTCGTCCTCGAAACTCAGCGCGAAAACGACCGCTACCGCCTCTCCCTCACCTTCGACCTCGACACGAAAGACGGCCCCGTCTCCGACATCGTCACCGTCTGGGTCGACGCCGACACCCTCCAGCCCATCCGCTACGAGCGCCAGGCTGAGTCCGCCGAGCAAGCGCTCACGGCAGAGGCAGATTACGAAATCGACAGCGACGGCCGGACGACGGTCTCAGTACGCGTCGACGACAACGGCGACGTGACCGAAGAAACCGTCGACGCCGACACCTTCGCCTTCGACAACGACTCCTCGGCCTGGCTCTGGCGGTCACTCGCCTTCGAGCAAGACCTCGAGCTGACCTACCGCTCCGTCAACGTGATCCAGCGACGCAGCCAGCTCGTCCAGGTCGCCGTACGCGGCCAGGACACATTGCGCGGACCAGATAACCAGGATTTCCTCGTCTGGCAGGTCGTCGCAACCCCCGGCGTCGAGATCTCACGCGCCTGGTACGAGGTCGACCCGCCCCATCGCCTCGTGCGTTGGGATCAGCAACCCCGACGCTTCATCCTGACCAGGATCGAAACCGACCCATAGAGACCGCGACCCGCTACTCGTCGCGCGGACGCGCCCACGTCGGACGCTCCACCCCGGCAGGCGGCGCAAACGCCGCCTCCGCCTCGCTCGGCGGCTCCGCGTCCGGAATCTGCGGTTCCCACGACCCTTCGGACCCATCCGACTGCTCGGAGCCGGCCGACTCGTCCAACTCCGTCGGTTCGTCCGCGCCAAAGACGTGCCGCGCCTGCTCCTCCGAGATCTCCGGATGCGCAGCGCGTTCAGCCGCGACCCGCTCCTCCACCGTCGGCGCAAAGTCCGCCCCCATCGTCTGCGCCGCCGACACGTCTTCCTGCACGTCCGACGGCAGCTCCGCCGCAAACCGCGACCGCTCCTCGCGGACCGTGTAGCGGAACAGCTCCTGCTCATCAGGCTCCAGCAGCCGACCGTCCTTCATCTCCTCAACCCGAGGGACAAGCTCCATCACCGTCCGGTCGTGCGTCGTCGTGATGATCGTCACCCCCTGCTCCACGACGAGGTCGTGCAGCAGCCGGAAGATCGACACCGCAGTTGTCGAATCGAGCTCCCCCGTCGGCTCATCAGCGAGAATCAGCGCCGGCGAATTGGCCAGCGCCCGCGCAATCGCGACCCGTTGCTGCTCGCCGCCAGACAGCTCATACGGTCGATGCCGCGCCCGCCCGGCGAGTCCTACCGCCTCCAGCAGCTCCTCCGCCCGACGACGCCGCTCGCGAATGCCAGCCCCGGCAATCCGCAGCGACAGCTCCACGTTCTCGTACGCAGACAGCAGCGGCAGCAAACCAAACGACTGGAACACGAAGCCCACCCGGTGACGCCGCAGCTGCGTCAGTTGACGCTCCGAGTAGTCCGTGATGTTCTCACCGTCAATCGTGACGTGTCCCGACGTCGGCGAGTCAAGGCCCGCGATCAGGTTCAGCAGCGTCGTCTTCCCCGATCCCGATCGGCCGATCAGCGCAACAAACTCCCCCCGCGCCACCTGCAGCGACACATCCCGCACGGCCCAGATGTCCGCTCCGCCCACCACGAACTTGCGCGAGATGCCCTGAACATCCACGACGAGGTCTCGCTCACCAATCGCGCCGGACCCATTGGCCATCGTGGAACTCATCGAACTGGCATGTGTCGTCGTCATCGCTCTGCCTCGTCATCGCCAGCCTCAGCCTCATGCGCCGGCGTGATCACGATCCGACCGTCCCGCGAGTCCACGTAGGCGCGACGTCCCAGCGCGACCTGCTCGAGCAGCGGTTTGGGAATCTGCAACCGACCCGCGCCGTCCACGACCGCGAACTCCTCGTGCACGACCTCCGCAATCTCCGTGCCTGGATTCTCCACGCGCCGAACCGTCTCAGTCGCAATCGAACCGTCCCGGATCGCCACCACCCGGTCAACACGTGCCGCAATCGCCGGATCATGCGTCACAATCACGATCGTCAGACCGTACTGATTGGAAAGATTGCGGAACAGCCGAAAGATCTCCTCCGACGTGTGCGTATCCAGCTCGCCCGTCGGCTCGTCCGCCAGCAGCAACGGCGGATCGTTGGCCAGCGCCACCCCAATCGAGACCCGCTGCTGTTCGCCGCCCGACAGCTGGTCCGGACGCTGCTGCCGCTTGTCCATCAGCCCCACCGCCTCCAGCAGCTCCAGCGCCCGCTCCCGCGCAAACTTGCGCGGCCGACCAGCCAGGATCATCGGCACTTCGATGTTCTGCTGCGCGTTCAGATACGGAATCAGGTTCCGACCCGTCTGCTGCCAGACGAAGCCAACCTCCTCGCGCCGGTAGTCAACCAGCTCCTGCTCGGTCAACGCCAGCAGGTCAGCCTTGTTCACGTACGCCTGACCCGCCGACGGCACATCGAGCCCCGCCAGCACGTTGAGCAGCGTCGACTTGCCCGACCCGGACGCACCAACAATCGCCAGCACCTCGCCGCGGCCCACCGTCAGGTCGAGCCCCCGCAGGGCCACCACCTCGAGATCCGCAATCTTGTAGATCTTGAACAGATCGCGGCAGATCACATGCTGCTCTGCCATCATCTCGTCGGGACGAATCGGCGGCGCGGCCGCGCTTGTCGTCATGGGATCACTCCATGTCCTCCAGCCGCTCGGCGCATCAACGCTCAGGATACCGCCTGATCCGCTCTAGAACGGCCCAGTCACAAACTCCCAGATCGCCTCCGCCGCCTCAAACGCCGAAAAACTGTCAAACCACCTGCCCGTATGCAGCGTGTACTCGTGGAAAATCTTCAGCCCCGCCAGGAACGCCAACCAGCGGATCGCCTCCGCTCCCCTCAGCGACGCCGGCGTCCCGTCCGCCTGCTCCGCCCATCCTGGACGCAGCCGCAACGGCCAATGCGGTCGCGCAGCGACGAACAGAAACCAGAACTCGAACACATGCGGGAAGAAAATCAGGATCTCCCGCCCCGCCCCGGCCGTAAACGCAATGAACCCGATCAGCCGCCAGCCAAACAACCACAGCGCAATCGTCCGCTCCCAGCCCGACCAGCGCCAGGCCACCACCAGAAACAGCCAGATGTACACCTGGTCGACCCACTTGTCCCACTCCTGATAGTTGGGCAACCCGCCCAGGTCAATGGCCTGGCGCAGAAACAAATCCGAGAGGTCCGTAAAGACCGCAATCAACCCGCCCACAAACGCCCAGCGCAGCACAGGCAACGAGCCCGCAACGCGGATCAGACCAATCACCACCGCTTCCATCAGCGCAGCCTAAAACGAAACAAAGCCAAGCCTCCCCCGCGCGCAGAGGCAAAATTCATCTCATCCTCCCCCGCTCGCCGGGGCAGAATTCATCTCATCCTCCCCCGCGTGCGCGGGCAGAATTCATTCCATCCTCCCCCCCAAGCAGGGGCACAGTTCATTCCATCCTCCCCCCTCCGGGGGAGTTAGAGGGGGCCGCTCACCAGCAGTAGGAGCGAGACTCCGGTTAATCCCCCCCAAGCAGGGGCAGAATTCACTTCATCCCCACCCCCTTGCCGAGGCACAGTTCATTCCATCCTCCCCCTCCGGGGGGAGTTAGAGGGGGGCACCTACGGCATAGCCTCATACTCCGGGCTCGTGACCCGCTCGAATCGGCCCGTCACCAGAAAAATCGTCCGCTCGCAAATGTTCAACGCCCGATCACCAATCCGCTCCAGATTATGTGAACACCACAGCACATGCGTGATCGCGTCCGACGCCTCAGCATCCCCCTGCGCGCTCGTCAACCGCGCGATCAACCGTTCGTGGATCTCGCTGTAAATCTCGTCCACCTCATCGTCCCGCTCGATCGTCCGACGCGCGAGCCGCTGATCACGCTCCAGAAATGATCGAGTCGCCGCCTGCAGCATCTCCCGCACGACGTCGGCCATCCGCCAGATGTCCGGCTCAGTCGCCGCGACCGGATTGTCTTCCAGGAATATCGCGTTCCGCGCAATCCCCTCCGCGTGCCCCGCTATCCGTTCCAGATTGAGCGCAATCGCCACGATCGACATCAACTCCCGCAGGTCGCCCGCCACCGGCTGCTGCAACGCGATGATGCTCGTCACCGCCTCCTCAATCCGGTAGCGCAGGTCCGTCGACTCATCCTCAGACTCCGCCACCCGCCGCGCCAACACCAGATCCCGGCGCAGCAGCGCCTGCATCGCATCCACAATCGATCGATCAGTCCGCGCTTGTTGCAGTCGCAGCTGATCAAGCACATCCGCGCGATCCGTGGTGTACGTCACCCGAACGGTTGACATATCCACCTCGCGATCGCTGCAAAGCAATCTCGTCGACGGGCCCCTCCCGCCGATCAGTCATTGCCATCGAGCCTCTGCGCTCTTCCCGCAGGTTAGCCATACCTGCCCGTAATGTAGTCCTCCGTGCGCTGGTCCAACGGATTCGTAAAAATCTCCTGCGTCGGACCGAACTCCACCAGACGCCCCACACGCTCCTCGCCAGCCAGCAAGAACGCCGTGTAATCGGACACCCGGCCCGCCTGCTGCATGTTGTGCGTCACCACCACGATCGTGTAATGCTCCGCCAGCTCCCGCATCAAATCCTCGATCTTCAGCGTCGCCACCGGATCCAGCGCCGAGGCCGGCTCATCCATCAGGATGATCTCCGGCTGCACCGCAATCGCCCGCGCGATGCACAAGCGCTGCTGCTGCCCGCCCGACAGCGCCAGACCCGACTTGTCCAGCTCGTCCTTGACCTCGTCCCACAGCGCCGCTCGACGCAGCGCGTCCTCGACCAGCCGATCCATATCGCCCGAATAGCCGTTGATCCGCGCCCCGAACGCCACGTTCTCGTAAATCGACTTGGGGAACGGATTGGGCTTCTGAAACACCATCCCAATCCGCCGTCGAACCTCAACCGCGTCCACCGTCGGATCAATCAGGTTGCGCTCCTCGAAGCGAATCTCGCCCTCCACCCGCGCGCCAGGAATCAAGTCGTTCATGCGGTTCAGGCAACGCAGCAGCGTCGACTTACCGCAGCCCGATGGACCAATCAGCGCCGTCACCCGATTCTTCGGAATCGGCAAGGAAATCTTATCCACCGCCTGGAACGTCCCGTAGAACGCTGAGACCTCCCGCAGCTCCAGCGCCATCTCGATGTCTTCCGTCAGATCATGACGCACCGCCTCCAGCGACGGATCGAGGTGCACCCCCACGCCGGCCGCTGGCGCTTCCTTCATGTTCGGCGGCGGCGGTGCCGTCGACCTTGAGCTCGACGACGGCCGAGCCGCCGTGCTGCTCGGCGCGCTCGATCGCATCACTGTGAAGAAGTTCCGTGCCATCTCAGGCTCCTTTGCCAGCGCGGCTCCAGCGGACTGCTTCCATAACCCAAAGCTACCAGCCGCTACCAATCGGTGCGCGTCCGTTGACGCATGATGATCGCCGCCGCGTTCATCAGCAACAGAATCACCATCAACACGATGATCGCCGACGCCGCAATCTCGTGGAATCCAGCCTGCGGACGCGCCACCCAGTTGTAAATCTGGATCGGCATCACCGTGAAGTCGTCCGTCGGCGAATCCGCCAGGAACGCGATGAACGTCAGCGCCCCGATCGCGATCAGCGGCGCCGTCTCCCCAATCGCCCGCGACATCGCCAGGATGTTGCCCGTCAGCATCCCCCCGAACGCGTACGGCAGCACATGGTGGCGAACCACCTGCCAGCGCGTCGCGCCTACCGCATAGGCCGCCTCCCGCATCGACGGCGGCACCGTCCGCAACGCCTCCTGCGCCGACACGATGATGATCGGCATCACCAGCAGCGCCATCGTGCACGCCCCCGCCAACACCGACCGCTCAAACTCCAACACCCGCACAAACACCTGCAGACCGAGCAGCCCATAGATGATCGACGGCACCCCGGCGAGATTCGAAATGTTCACCTGGATCATCCGCGAAAACCAGTTGCGACGCGCGTACTCCTCCAGATAGACCGCCGCGCCCACCCCCAGAGGAAAAGCGATCGCCGCCGTAATCGTCATCATGTAGAACGTCCCCGTCACCGCCGAAAATATCCCCGCCCCAGACGGCGACCGCGACGGATACGACGACAAAAACCACGGATCCATGAACAGATAGACAATCCACGCACCGATCAGAATCGCCGGAATCAGCAAGCTCGGCTTGCGCATCCGATGCGACCAGAACCAGCCCATCAGCAGCAACGCCAGCGGCAGACCAATCCCCATGATCACCAGCCGCACGACCTGGAAACCCGATGCCTCCCCGAACAGCTGCAACACGTTGCCCGTCGCACCATCAATGTCGACCGCCTTCGCGTACTCGATGAAGTATGCCGACTCAAAGCGCACGTACAGGATGTGCAAGAAGACCGCGACCGGCGCAACGACCGCAAGGCCCATCAACCGCTCAGCAACCCGCGGCACGCCGTGCACAACGCCGTGCGCAACGCTGTGCACCACACGCGGTCCCACAAATGGCAGCAGAATCGCAATCGGCAGCACCCAGCTCAGCCAGCCCATCCCCTCCGGCGTCGGCAAGTCCGACACGATGCTGCCGTCCCGCGCCTCCACAGACACCGCGCCGCCGTCCGTGAACAGCCGCGCCGCCCCATCCACCGCGATCTCCACAATCAGCGCACCCAGCATCAGGATCGAGACGGTGATCGCCAGCAGGGCGATCACCATGAAGCCCACCGAGATCCCCCGACGCACCCGCACACGCGGCGCGTACGCCGTGAGCTGAGCAGACGGCGTCGCTGCGCTCATTCGTATTCCTCCCGGAATCGCCGCGACACCCACTGCGCCACGACGTTCATCGCCAGCGTCAGCACGAACAGCGTCATCGCCACCGCAAACAACACCTTGAACTCAATCGACGTCGTCGGCGTGTCCCCCAGCGACAACTGCACGATCATCGCCGTCATCGTCTGCACCGCCTCGAGCGGCCCCACGCCGAACTGCGGGTTCCCGCCGCCAGCAATCGTCACCGCCATCGTCTCGCCGACCGCCCGCGAAGCAGCCAGAATGATCGAGGCCACCACCCCCGAAAACGCCGCCGGCACCACCACCCGCAGGGACACCTCCATCCGCGTCGAACCGAGCGCATAAGCGCCCTCCCGCAGCGAACGCGGCACCGCCCGCATCGCATCCTCCGACAGCGACGCAATGATCGGCACGATCATCAGCCCCACCACGATCCCGGCCGACAGCGCGTTGTAAATGCCCACGTCCTGGCCGAAAATGTCGCGAATCACCGGCGACACCGAGACCAGCGCGAAGTATCCGAACACCACGGTCGGCACCCCAGCCAGCACTTCCAGGATCGGCTTGACCACAGCCCGCACCCGCGGCGGCGCATATTCGCTCAGAAACACCGCCGCCATCAACCCCAACGGAATCGCCACAATCAGGCCGATCAGCGCGATCATGCCCGTGCCCCAGACCAACGCCCACACGCCGAACTGCTTCTCCGCAAACAGCGCCGACCACTTCGTCGAGCCAAAGAAGTCGATCAGTGGAATCTCGCGGAAGAACTCCACGGTCTCGAAAATCAGCACCAGCACGATGCCAATCGTCACAAACGCCGACAGCGTCGCCGTCAGAAACAGCGCGCCGTGAATCAGCCGGCCGGCCGCGGTCTCCCGTCCGCTCCCCGTCCGCGACGGCTGCAAGCGCTCCCGCCACAGCTCGGCCAGCAAAGAGCGAACGCTGTCCTGCGCGGGTCCGCCCGGCGGTCCTGGAACCTGTGCGGTCATAGTGGAGTCAAACTATGCAAGTCGCCCATTCAGGCGGTTAACGAGCGGTAAGCAAGCGGCGGGAGGACCAAACCAAATCCCTCCCCCGCAAGCGCCAGGAGGACCAAACTCAATCCCTCTCCAGCAAGCGGCGGGAGGACCAAACTCAATCCCTCCCCAGCAAGCGGCAGGAGGACCAAACTCAATCCCTCCCCCGCTTGCGGGGGAGGTTAGGAGGGGGCCCCGCCAGCCTGACACCTCGGTCACTCAACCCCAAAGATCTCCGCCAAGCTCGACCCCTCCGACGCCGACGCCATCGCCGACCCAGTGACCCCGCTCTCCACCCGCTCCAACACAGCAGCGTAGATCTCCGCCGGCAGCTGCACGTAGCCAACCTCAGGAGTGTCCACCAGCCACACACCATCCGTCAGGAAAAACTCCACGAACGCCGCCACCTCCTCACGCTCCAGCGACGACACCGACGCATAGATGAACAGCGGACGCGACAGCGGATTGTACGACCCGTCTTTGATCGTCTCGTTCGACGGCGTCACCGCAACACCAGCGTCGTTCACCACCGGCACCGCCGTCAGCACGTCCGAGTTGTTCGCGTAGTAGCTGAAGCCGAAGTAGCCGACACCGCCGCGATCGTTGGACACGCCCTGCACCAGCACGTTGTCATCCTCCGAGAACGTCGTGTTGTCCGAGCGGTGCACCCCGCCGTCCCCGTTGATCGCCTCCGTGAAGTAGTCAAACGTGCCCGAGTCTGCACCCGGCGCGTACAAGGCAATCTCCACATCCGGGAAACCCGCCCGCACATCAGCCCACGACGTCGCATAGTCGTCCGGGCGGAAAATGTGGTTCAGCTCCGAAACCGTCAGAAAATCCACCCAGTCGTTGTCCTGGTTGATCACCACCGTCAGACCGTCGAACGCCACCGGTATCTCGATGAACTCAATGCCCGACTCCCCGCACAGCTCGACTTCCGAGTCCTTGATCGGCCGCGACGCATCCGAAATGTCCGTCTCGCCCGCGCAGAAACGCTTGAAGCCACCCCCCGTGCCCGACACGCCAACCGTCACCCGTACCCCGCGCTCCGTCAGAATCCCAAACTCCTCAGCCATCGCCTCCGTAATCGGAAACACCGTCGAAGACCCATCCACCTGAATCTCACCCTCGAGTCCCCCGAGCGCCTGAGCAGTCTGCTGCTGCTCCTGCTGCGACGGCTGCGCCGCCGCGGCCGCGGCCTGCTGTTGGTCGTCATCCTGCTCGGCCGCGGGCTCCTGTTGTTGCTGCGGCTGATCCTGTTGCTGGACTGCTGGCGCCGCTGACTGCTGGTCGTCGCCGCCGCAAGCGGCGAGCACCATCGCTCCGCCCAGGAGGACCGCGATCAGCAGCGGCAGCCAACGCACCGATACTCGCGACCCCAGATATTGTGCTGTCTCCAAGACCTTCACCTTTCTCTCCTGCTGCGGACGGCTCTCTGCGCCGCCGCCGCAGCCTCGCGCGGGCTGAGGCGCACTCATCTTGAGTGCTCGCCATCTCCCGCGATCCATAGGGTTCACCCGATCGAGCGGCCCGCGTTAACCACCCTGATAACGACCAGTTAAGGGCGGGTTATTGCCCACACGTTCACCGCGTCACACTTCACGCTGCGACGCCTCAGTTTGCGCTGCGCCGCTCGGCTCCGCCACGGAACTCAAGGCCAACGGAATGCTGAAGCCAAACGTCGACCCCGCGCCCGGCGCGCTCTCCAACGACACGGCGCCGCCGTGCACCTCGGCGATGTGCCGCACGACCGCCAAGCCCAATCCCGTCCCTCCGCCCGACTGCCGCGCCCGATCGACCCGGTAGAAGCGCTGAAAAATGCGCGACTGCTCAGCTTGCTCAATCCCGATGCCCGTGTCCCGCACCCGAATCCACACCATCGGCGCAGGATCAGCCGGATCGCCATGCTCCGACCGCACCTCGATCTCGCCGCCCGCATCAGTGAACTTCACCGCGTTGTGCAGCAGGTTCAGCAGCGCACGCTCGACCAGCTCAGAGTCGGCATTGACCATCGTGCTGCCCCGACCGTTCGCCTCACAGCGCAACGACAGACCCTCCCGCGACGCCTGCGGGCGGATGCTCTCCACCGCCGCCCGAATCATCGACTCGATCGCCACCGTCTCCATCTGCGGTTCCGTCAGACCCGACTCCAGACGCGCCAGCGCAAGCATCTCCTCCACGAGCTGCTGCATCCGGCCCGCCTCCGACTGGATGATCTCCCGGAAGCGCTGCGCATCCTCAGGCTTGCGCGCGAGCTCCAGCGTCTCCGCCGCCGCCGATATCGTCGCCAGCGGCGTGCGCAACTCGTGCGAGGCGTTGATGAAAAAGTCCCGCCGCGCGATCTCCGCCTCGTAGAGGTCGGACAAATCATGCATCGCCAGCACCACCGACCACGGACCCGTCTCCGCGATGTCCGACACCGGCGCCACCACCGTCCGATACCGTCGCTCCGCACGCAAGACCACCAGCATCGCCGGCGTACCCTCCGCATCCGCCAGCCGGACCGCATCGTATAGATCCGGATCCTCCACCACGTCCAGCAACGGCGCATCTCGGACAGGACGCTCCGCGACGCCCAGCAATCGTTCCGCCGCCGGATTCAGGTAGCGAACCCGCGTGTCCCCGTCAACCGCGATCACGATGTCGCCCGTCGACGCAAGCGCCCGCTCAAGCTGATCCCGCTCCGCCTGTCGGCTGCCCAGTTCTTCCGCCAGCGCATCCCGCTCCTGACTGGTCTCCGAGAGCGACCCGCGCAGCTCCGAGACGGCCGCGCCAGCGTTCCACAGACCGACTCCTGCGAGCACGACGCCCAACACCACGCACAGCACACCAGCGGCCACGGACATGTCGGCGGCGAGCAGCGCAACACCCAGCAGCAGGGCAGTGGCACCGATCGCGCTGGTCCGCACGCTCAGCGCTCGAATCGATACCCCGCCCCGCGCACGGTGATCAAGTGGCGCGGCGCGACCTCAGGCTGCTCTATCTTCTTCCGCAACCAACGCACGTGGACATCGACCGTCCGCGTCCCGCCAGCGAACGAGATGTCCCACACATCGTTCAGCAGCTGATCTCGGGTGAATGCCCGACCATCCCGCTGAACCAGATACGCCAGCAGCTCGTACTCCTTCGGCCGCAAAGGAATCGGCTCCCCCTCCCGAGTCAGCAGGTGGCGGTTCAGATCCAGCGTGAAATCGCCAAAGCTCAACACCCGCTCCTCCACCTCGATCTCCTGTTTGCGGCGCAGATGCACCCGCACCCGCGCCTTCAGCTCGGCCAACGAGAACGGCTTCGTGATGTAGTCGTCCGCCCCCAGATCGAGCCCCCTCACGCGATCCGCCTCCGACGTCCGAGCCGTCAGCAGCAGCACCGGCGTCTGCGAGCGCTCGCGAATGCGGCGCAGCACTTCGATCCCGTCCATCCGCGGCAGCATCAGATCGAGCAGCACCAGATCCGGCTGCAGCGCCTGCGCCATCGACAAGCCCTCCAACCCGTCCTCAGCCGTCCGCACCCGATATCCCTCGTCCTCGAGATTGAACCGCAGCGTCTCCGCCAACGGCGCTTCATCTTCGACCACCAACACCGTGCGCATCGCTCAGCCTCTCCCGCGTGCAAGCGCAGTCTACCGACGCAGCAGACCCGTCGGTTGCCATCCCGTTAACCCACTCAGAGACCCGCCCACTTCCCCTACCCTGCCCACACCACCACATCAAACGCGAAGGAACGACACCATGCGATTCGGATTCTGGCCCGCCGCCTCCAACCCCTGGGCCGAAGTGCTGACCGAGGCCCGACACGCCGAGCGAACCGGCTGGGACCGCATCTGGTTCGCCGACCACTTCATGCCCAACAAGCCCGTCGGCGAAGACGCCTCCGACGGCCTCGTCCACGAATCCTGGACCACCCTCGCCGCCTTCGCCGCACGCATCCCCCGCGTCCGACTCGGACACATGGTCTCCGGCAACACCTATCGACACCCAACCGTCACCGCCAAGATGGCCGCTCAGATCGACATCATCTCCGGCGGACGCTTCATCCTCGGCCTCGGCGCCGCCTGGCAGGAAAACGAACACCACGCCTACGGCATCCACTTCGGCACACTCAAGGAGCGCATGGACCGCTTCGAAGAAGCCTGCCGACTCATCACCGAAATGTTCACCTACCAAAAGACCAACTTCACCGGCGACCACTACCAGCTGACCGACGCACCGCTCGAACCCAAGCCGATCCAGACGCCCCTGCCCCTCATGATCGGCGGCGGCGGCGAAAAACGCACCCTCCGCATCACCGCCCAGTACGCCAACGAGTGGAACGTCTGGGGCACCCCTGAAGTGCTCGTCCACAAACAGTCAGTGCTCGACGCCCACTGCCGCGACATCGGCCGCGACCCAGCCGAAATCGACCGCTCCGCCTGCCTCCTGCTCATGATGACCGACAACCAGGACGCCCTCGGCCCCGCCCGCGCCTCCGGCCGCCCCGTGCTCGGCGGCTCCAACGACGACATCAAAACAACCGTCCAGCAATACATCGACGCCGGCGTCGACGAACTCATCATCCCCGACTTCACCATGGGCGCCAACGCCTTCGAACGAACCGAATACATGGACCGCTTCATCCAGGAAATCGCCCCCGAATTCCGCTA
>JAJDZG010000077.1 GCA_022824765.1 Dehalococcoidia bacterium
ACCTTGCCATCCAGTCGATTCGGCATCATATCCCTCCTGTCATGGAGGGCAGTCTAAGCACTCAAAACACCAAGCCAAGACCCGCCACCCCCCACCGTCAACCCAGCCAGGGCCGTCAAACCAGCTCCCACCGTCAAACCAGCCCCACCGTCAACCCAGCCAGGGCCGTCAAACCAACCCCTCCGTCAAACCAGCCCCCTCCGTCATTCCAGCTTGTCTGGAATCCCGCCCGACCCCAAACTCCGCCGGCACGACAATCCCCAGCCCCGACCCCGCGGGCGCTACAACAATCTGGCCCGCCCTGATCGGGGACGCGCTCCAGTTTCCGCGAAGACCCGCTACGTCAGCGCGTCGGCGATGGCGAGATTCGCGATTCGCTCGTCGTCGTAACCCAGCAGCTCCCGCAGAACGAGCTCGTTGTCCCGTCCGATCCCAGGCGCGGCGGACCGGTACGTCGGCGGCGTCACCGACATCTGTCCCTTCGCGGCCTCAAACACGATCTCACCGTGCACCTCATGCTCCATCCGCACGAAGTGGCCCCGATGCTCAAACTGCGCGTCAGCCGCGGCCGCGCCGCTATTCGACACCGCGTGCGCCGGAACTCCAAACGCTTGCAGCATGTACTCGATCTGGACCGCCTCGCGCTCGGACGTCCAGGTGCTGATGATCGCCGCCAGTTCCCGCTCGTTTGCCTGACGACCGTCCAGACCTGCGAAACGGGCGTCGGCCGCCAACTCCGGCTGACCCATCGCCGCGCAGAGCAGCTCGAAATCATGGTCGTCGCGCACGGCGATCGCCACCCAGTCGTCATCACCCGCGGCGCCGAAGCAGCCATGAGGCGCCATCGACGGATCGGCGTTGCCGACCAGCTGCGGCACCTGGCCGTTGATCGTGTAGTCCAGCAGCGCGGTGGACATGAAGTGCAGCGACGACTCCGCCTGCGCCTGGTCGATGTACACGCCCTCCCCAGTCCGATCTCGATGATCCAGCGCAGCCAGGATCGTCGGCAGCGAGAAGCGTGGAGAGAGATAATCCGTATACGCCGAGTACGGTCCAATCGGCGCACCGCCCGGTTGGCCGGCCAGCGCGATGTAGCCGCCGATCGCCGCCCCCATCGTTCCGAATCCCGCCACCTGCGAGAGCGGGCCTTCCTGGCCGAACAGACACGTCGACAGCATGATCAGGTCGGGCTTGCGCTCCTGCAGCGTCTCGTAGTCCATCCCCCACGACCGCATCGCGCGCGGCGAGAACGACTCGCACAGCACGTCGCACCAGTCGATCAAGTCGAGCAGCACCCCGCGCGCCTCATCCGTGGCGAGATTGAGCGACAGGCCCAGCTTGTTGATGTTCATGTTGCCGAACAGTCCCGAGTGCTCCGGCCCCTGCGTGTTGTTGTAGAACGGGCCCAGCCCCCGCGCCGTCTCGATCCGATTGGCCGATTCAACCCGCACCACCGTCGCGCCAAAGTCGGCCATCGCCCGCGTCGCCGTCGGACCCGCGACGACCCACATCAGGTCCAACACCTTCAGTCCGGCCAACGCGCCAGCCGTCGGAATGCCAGGCTCGTTCGGCACTGCGCTGCTCATCAGATCACGCCTTTCTCGCTCAGCTCAGCGAGATCGGTCCCGTCCAGTCCGAGCTCGCCGTACACCTCCGCGTTGTGTTCCCCGCAATCGGGCGCCCGTCGGCGGAACTCGATCTCATGGTTGGACAACTTGACGAACGGACCGGGGAACCGCACCGGATCAGGCCAGTGCGGCATGTCGTGCTCACGCCAGAAATCACGCGCCTCGAACTGATCAAAGTTCGCAACCTCATCCACCGTCGTCACCGGCACGATCAGCAGCGAGCGCGACTGAGCCTCTGCGAACAGCTCGTCCCGCGTTCTCGTCCTGATAAACGCCGCGACAACGTCGAGCAGGCGGCTCCACTCCGAGAGCGGACGCTGTCCCGAGATGAACTCCGCCCCCAGCCCAATCCAGTCGAGGTCACGATCTTCCTGCGTGCACGCGCCCTCGTCGTACATCCACTGGAACAGGCGGCGCGAAAACGGTCCGATCCCCGCGCCGAACAGGAACGTGAGCGAGATGTAGCCGTCAGCGGCCTCCCAAATCAGCCGGCCCGTGAACGGTCCCACGGCCATGCCGCCAGCCACGCGGGCCGTCTCCGGCGCCCCGACCGACGCAGCCAGCACCGCGGACATCGTCGCCGCCGCGATCGACTGCTGCGCCGAAATGTCGACGTACTGCCCGACCCCCGATGCCGATCTGTGGCGCAGCGCAATCATCGCTGCCGTCGCCGCTTCGCCCGACGCATGCAACCAGGCCTGCGGCACAGAAACACGCAGCGGTTCCTCGCCCGCCCCGCCAGCCAGGATCAACGGCCCACCAGCCGCGATCAGGATCAAATCGGTGGCCTCGTACGACGCCTTGGGCCCGGTCTGTCCGAACGCCGAGATCGACGTGTAGATCAGATCGTCGCGGTCGGCCGACAGATCGTCGTAGCCGAGCCCGCGCCGCGCCATCACGCCAACGTCGTCAGACTCGATCACGAAATCAGCAGTCGCCGCGAGCCGCCGAATCAGCGCCTGACCGTCAGAGTGCTCGAGATTGCAGGTGATCCCCCGCTTGTTCCGCGCGTACGACCACCAGAACAGCGACCGATTCCGATCGGCCTCACCGCCCGCGAACGGACCAACCCCCCGCGCGGACGATCCGCCCGGCGGCTCGACGGCAATCACATCTGCGCCGAGGTCCGCCAGAATCTGGCCGGCAAGCGTCCCGCGCTCGTCTGTCAGGTCCAACACCCGATACGGCGTCAACAGCATCGATCAGCGCTCCTCTCGCTCGGCGATTGAAGCGTATCGCAAGCGAATGCAGCCTGCCGCACCCGCCGCACCCGCAGATCAGCGCAGACGCCGCTACTGCAACGCGCCCGAACCGCTGATCGCCCAGGCCTCCTCGACCACGCCGTCACGGTGCGCATACAGCGTCCGATGCAGCAACACCGTGCTGTCGGAGTAGTGCGGCACCAGCTCCACCCGGTCGCCGATCGAGAGCGGTCCGCCCCCGCTACGGGACAGGTGCGTGTGCTCAGCGCTCAGCCCGACGCAGTCCCAACCGTCAGGCTGCACGACAACCGGCATCCCCGTATGCCGTCCGCTGGCTTTCCAGCCAGCATCGCCTGCGGCACGGTCAGGATGCGTCGACGACACCACTTGACAAATCAGACTCAGCGCACGGCGGTGTCCCTCGACGCCCATCGCTTCGTACGTCAAATCCATCAGCGCCGCGCCGCCAGCTTGCAGCTCCGTCAGCACGCCTTGTTCGAGCACGTAGCGATAGTTGCCGCTGCCGCCGCCCGAGAGCACCCCGAACTCGTGGCCCTCCGCGCGGCACAGATCGGCGGCGCGACCGATGATCGCCGCAGAAGCCGCCGTCTCACGCTCCTTCTCCGCATCCGGCAGACCCATCACGTGGCCCTCGTAACCCATCAAGCCGCGCAACCGCACGGCGGGCAGGTCTGCAATCAAGGCGCAGAGCGAGGGCGCGACCTCCGCAGCGACGCCGCAACGGTGCAGGTTGACATCAATGTCGACGAGCACGTCAATCTCCACGCCTGCAGCGTCGGCTGCGGCGGCAATCTCGCGGACATTGTCCGCGTCGTCCACCGCGACGCAGAGCGTCGCCAGCTTGGCCACCTCAATCAACCGCGCGACCTTGTCCGCGCCGACCACTTCGTTCGCAATCAGAATGTCCGACACACCGCCCTGCGCCATCGCGAGCGCTTCAGACGACTTGGCGCAGGTCACGCCGACCGCCCCCGCCGCAATCAGCCGCTGCGCCATCGCCGGCGACTTGCAGGCCTTGACGTGCGGCCGCCAGGCGACTCCGGCGTCGGTGCTGCGTTGAGCCATCAGCCCCGCGTTGTGCTCCAGCGCGTCCAGGTCAACCAGCAGCGCCGGCGTTTCCAACTCCCACACCAAGGTCATAACATGCTCCCCACTGCTCCCGGCTCCTGTCCAGAATCCTACTGAAACCACGCATCATGCCATTCTCCAACATCAATGGTCTCCGCCTCTTCTTCCACGAGCAGAGCCCGCCGCGAGCCGCCCACGATCCCGACGCCCACACCATCGTCCTCGTGCACGGCACGCAGGGCAACGCCTCCCTCTGGGAGGACCTGATCAACCGCCTGTCCGACCGCTACCGCTGCGCCGCGCTCAATCACCGCGGTCGCGCACCCTCAGAGGCGCCCGACGATCCATCCGCCTACAGCATCGAGCAGTTCGCCGACGACCAGGCGGCATTCATCGAGCAGCGCGGCTATCACGACGTCACGATGATCGGCTGGTCGCTGGGCGTGCGGACGACACTGGCCTACCTCCATCGTCACGGGACGGATCGAGTCGCGAGGGCAATCCTGGTCGGCGGGCCGCCGTCGCCCAGATTCGGCGGCGAGCCGCTCACACCGCCCGATCAGGACGCGCCCCCACGCGAAGTCTGGGACGAGAAGTTCTACCAGTCCACGCCCGCCTGCTGGCAAGGCTCAAACGCCTCCCGCTCGACCTGCGACATGGAATCGACCCTATCCAGCATCGACATCCCCGTCGGCATCTTCCACGGCCGGCACGATCCCATCGCCCCATTCGCCGCCGCACAATTCATGGCCTCCGCCATACCCAAAGCCACCCTCAACCCCTTCGAACAATCCGGCCACGCCCCAATGCACTCAGAACCCCAAACCTTCGCCACAGCAACAGCAGCCTTCATCAACCAAACCACCAACCCCGGCTAGGGCCCGTTCACAGAAACGGTGAAATGTGTCAGCGCGACGCTACGTGGCGGCCCGGTCAAATCGCCAACGTTCCTCATCCCACCCCCCCACCGTCACTTCAGCCAGGGCCGTCTTTCCAACCCCCCCCTCCGTCATTCCAGCTTGTCTGGAATCTCGCCTGGCTTCCCCCTGGCCAGACTCACTCACCGCAAACGAGGTCCCAGAAGTCGCTGGGACGACGCTCCACGACCGAGCTACCAACGTTCGTCATTACGCCCCACCGTCACTTCGCCCCCCACCGTCATTCCAGCCCCCCCCACCGTCATTCCAGCTTGTCTGGAATCTCGCCTGGCTTCCCCCTGAGCAGAAGCACGCACAGGAAACAAGGCCCCATAAGTCGCTGAGACGACGATCCACGACCATCCTCCCAACGTTCGTCATCCCCCCCCGTCATTCCAGCTTGTCTGGAATCTCGCCTGGCATCGCGCCCTTCAAGAGGCACGCGAAGGAAACGAGGTCCCAGACGTCGCTGGGACGACGATCAACGACCACGACCTCACAATGGTCTGGGACGCACTCCACTCACAGTGAACACCCCTCTAGCAGGCGGCTGAACAACGGATAGATGAAGCCGGACCAACATACGTTGGACAGTAGGTCGCGTTGCGATACCGAACGGCGTGGTGGTTCTGTGGGTCGGCGGAGCGAGCCTGGCCGGTGCGATCGCGTTGGAGTCCGTCTCTGAGCGGTTGGGCTAGGCAGCCGCCGCCTCGAGCTTAGCCAGGCGGGTGAGACTGCAGGCGGTGGCGGTCAGTTCGAACCAGAGTTCGTTGCGGGCCCGGCCGAGGTAACGCAGCTTGCCGCACCCTGACCAACCAGCGCTCGGTGATAGGCTGCCACTTGCGGGCGCCCGCGCAAACCCGTTCCTGCTGACCGCCGCCCGTGGACGCGCGACACCGCGCCGAGAAGGGACCGTGACGTGACCACGAGCGAGCATTGGTGGCCCGACCAGCTGAGTCTCAAGCCCCTCCGCCGCAACACTTCGGCTTCTGACCCGCTAGGCACCGACTTCGACTATGCCGCCGCGCTGGAATCGCTCGACGTCGACGC
>JAJDZG010000011.1 GCA_022824765.1 Dehalococcoidia bacterium
TAGCGCTGGGCGTGGGTCGCGTCACGCCTCAACTGACTCGGCATCAGCCTCGTCCGCCCACTGCCACAGCTCGCGTAAGTCGACGTCCAGTCCATTGAGCACCTCTTCACCAGTCAGACTGTCGGGGTGTTCGAGCAGTTGCGGTTCCTGACCGGGTCGAAACGCCTCGACGGTCCTATTCCACGGATCGACGGCCCAACCCAGCCGGATGCCGAAGTGCAGCCAGAGCGCCATCCTGGCCTGAACGAACGGCAGGGAGTCGCTCGGTGAGCGCACCTCGATGAGGAAGTCTGGCACCAGGTTCCAGAATCCCCCGCCTCGGCGGTCTTTGGCGGAACGGGCGTCGTATCGCTCCTGACTGATCCAAGAGACATCGGGCGCCCAGCTGCGGATTGTGCCGTCGCCATCATCCATGTTGTAGGTACCGTCGGAGTCGCAGAGGGCTCCTGGCCGACCGCTTGCGCGATGCCAGATTCCAACTTGGACCAGGAGGTCGGCGCTTGCTCGGGTATGCAGTTTGCTTGAAGTCATCCGCGCCTCCAGCAGACACTCACCACCGCGCTCGATTCGCCAGCCTGGATTCTGGTCGCTGATTTTGATCAGTTCTTCATCCGAGATCGGCGTTGGCAGCGGGATGCGCAAGAAGCCTCCTTGCGAGGACATGAGTTCGGCTTGGATGTCTCGCCGCTCAGGCGCTGATGTTCGCGTCACTGTTGTCATCTCGCACCCATTCCTTCACTGCAACACCCTATCGATCACGGTCGGGAGTCCGAGATGGTCAGGATGTGGTGGATTCTTTGGCGAAGGTCCAGACTTCGGTTAGGTCGACTTTGAGGCCTTGGAGGACGGTTTCGCCGGAGAGGGTGGATGGGTGCTGGAGTTGTTGGGGTTGCTGGTTTGGTCGGTAGATGTAGACGGATTGGTCGATTGGGTCGATGAGCCATCCGAGTTGGACGCCGAGCTGGATCCAGAGGTCCATTTTGGCCTGTTGGTTGGCGAGCGAGTCGCCGGGCGAGCGGATTTCGATGATGAATGCCGGGCAGACGGTCCAGTACCCGCGTGGGGGCCGTTGATCTGGGGTGAGCTGGCTGACTTGCTGGTCGCTGAGCCAGGAGGTGTCGGGCTCCATCTCGGGGGGTGTGCGGGGTGACCCGCCGAGCCAATAGCCGCCGCTCGATGTTCGAATCCGTCCGCCACCGCCGGCGACGCGCCAGTTGCCGATTTGGCGATTGATTTCAGCTTCGATGTCCGAAGTGACTCCGCCTGAACCCATGTTGATGACCAACTCTCCGTTGCAGTCGACTTCGAAGGTCCAGCCTGGGTTTTCGGTGTCGAGGCGTTCAAGTTCCTCATCGGAGAAGGCGCTGTTGGCGGGGGGCGGGACGCGGATGAGGGCTGGCAGCTTGAGGTCGGCTACGGCGGTGGGCGTTGGAGCGGGCGCGGGTTTGCTGACTGGTTGGCTGAGCTGTTGGACCATGTTGCGAGACTCCTCGTGGTGTCAGCATAGGGAGCGGTTGGCGGGATTGGGGCTGCTGGTAGACTGAGCGACGGTTCAGCGTGCCTTGAGCGGGGAGACAATATGGCGACGATCACGATCAATGGAGAGTCGGTGGAGGCCGAGGTTGGGTCGCCGCTGGTCGAGGTGATCAAGAACGCCGGATTCCCGATTTCGAATCTGTGCTATCTGGATGGTCTGCCGCCGTATGCGGGTTGCCGGACGTGCGCGGTCGAGGTGGAGGGGATGCGGGGTTTGCCGCTGTCTTGCACGACGACGGTGATGGACGGGATGGTGGTGCGGACGGACACGGACGCGGTGACGAGCATGCGCCAGGAAGTGCTGGCGGTGATTCTGGCGAACCATTCGGATCGTTGTCTGACCTGTCATCGGGTGGAGCACTGCCGCACGGGCGAGATTTGCCTGCGCGATAACGAGGTGACTCACCGCTGCGTGACGTGTTCCAAGAATTACCGCTGCGAGCTGCAGACGACGTGCGACGCGGCGGACGTGGGCCGCGCGAACGTGGAGCCGTATCTGGACGAGGCGCGGACGTACTACCGGGAGAAGCAGCCGGAGCCGGATCGGAACAATCCGTTCTTTGAGTTCGACCCGCAGATGTGCATCATTTGCACGCGCTGTGTGCGGGCCTGCGACGATTTGCGTCACACGACGGCGATCACGTTGGCGGGGCGGGGCTTCTCGACGCGGATTGCGTTTGGGGCGGGCGGGCAGATTGACGAGTCGAACTGCGATTTCTGCGGGTCGTGCGTGGATGTGTGCCCGACGGCGACGCTGATGGAGGCGCCGAACAAGTGGGTGGCGCGTCCCGACCGTTGGGTGACGACGACGTGCACGGAATGCTCGATGGGCTGCACGATACAGATGGGCGTGCGGGATGGGCGCGGTGTGCAGGTGAGGCCGGGCAATGGGAATGACGTGTCGCGATCACAGATCTGTGTGCGGGGGCGCTTTGGCTATGACCAGACGCGGGACAAGGATCGGTTGCGGGCGGCGACGATTGGACGGGGCGAGGACGCGTTCGAGCAGCAGGGTGAGGCAGTGGTGGGCCATGCGGCCGAGGCGATTGCGTCGATTCTTGCGGAGCATGGTCCGTCGGCGGTGGGCGTGCTTGGCTCGGGACAGCTGATGTTGGAGGAGCTGTACGCGCTGCGGACGCTGGCGGATCGGCTGGGCGTGACGAATCTGGACTCATCGCTGGGTCCGGTGACGTCGGCGATTGGGTCGGCGCTGACGGAGGCGTTTGGATCGGAGCACTTGCCGTCGCGGCTGACGTCGGTGGAGTCTGCGGATGTGGTCGTGGCGATTGGCGACGACATTTCGGCGTCGAACAATGTGATTGGGGTTCGGATCAAGGACGCGGTGGCGAACAACGGGGCGTCGCTGGTGAGCATTTCGTCGCGGCGCAATCCGCTGGCGGACTATGCGGTGGACGATGCTCATGCGTTGCATCCGTCGGATGGGGACCTGGCGCGGGTTGCGCAGGCATTGGCGACGGGTGTGGTCAAGGATTTGGACGTGCGGACCGGGCTGTCGGAGGTGGACGGTCTGGCGGATGTGAATGCGTCGGCCGAGGGTGTGGATGCGGCGTCGGCGACGCTGTTGCGTCGTCGGGGCGGCGCGGTGGCGATTGTGGTGGCGCCGTCTCGGACGAGTGCGGCTCAGGCTGGGGCGCAAGTTCGTGCTGCGGCAAATCTGGCGATTGCGTTGGCAGGGCCGTCAGCGGCTCCGGCGTCGATGCATGTGCTGCCGCCGGAGGCGAACTCGGTGGGTCTGCGTGATCTCGGCGTGGCGCCGGGAGAGGGCGGGCTGGATGTGTCGGGGATGCTGGAGGCGGCTCGCGCGGGCAGTCTGAAGGCGCTGATTGTGGCTCGGGATAACCCGGTGCTGCTGCATCCGGATCGGGCGGCGACGATTGCGGCGCTGGACAGTCTGGATGCGCTGATTGTGATCGACGAGGTTGCGACGGAGACGGTCGCTCGGGCGACGCATGTGCTGCCGGACACGTCGTCGTTCCACAAGGACGGTCACATCACGAATGCGGATCGGCAAATCCTGCGTCTGCGCGAGGCGACGGAGGAGCAGCGCAACTCGCAGCGGTTGGGCGCGTGGCTGCGTGATCTGGCGAATGCGCTGCCGTCGGTGGACGGGGCGTCGAGCGACGAGGACGGGGAAACTGTTCCTGTGCCGTCGCAGCCGCAGAATCTGGCGGAGGCACAGCAGGCGCTTGCGGCTCTGGATGATCGTTACTCGGTGCTCGCGGCGCCGGGGTCGACGCAGTCGCGGATGCCGATCAATGGCGCGGCGACGCAGCGGTTCTTGCCGATTGCGGAGACGGGGGCGTTGGGCGGCGGTCTGACGCTGCTGAGCGGTCGTGACTTGTACACGGACCGGCTGTCGGCGGCGCGCGGCGAGGTCAATGCGGACTTGTTGCAGCGTTCGGATTCGGCGCAGATCAATCCGGCGGATGCGGCGTCGCTGGGGGTTGAGTCGGGTGGGAAGGTTCGGATTGAGGCCAATGGGGCTCAGCTGATTTTGGCGGCGGAGATTACGGAGGACGTGCCAGCGGGCGCGGTCTGGGCGTCGGCGCTGCATCAGGGCGGCGCGGTGCAGGCGCTGCAGGCTGCGGGCGCGGATCGGTTGGCGACGGTCGAGGTATCGGCCGAGTAATCGGTCAAGTAAGTGAACTCGTTTACAGATTGGTCGTCGGGGTTTGGTGAGGAGGCCCAGCCTGGCGAGATCGCGCTAGCTTGAAGTCATACAGCCCACAAACTAGTGGGTCCCACAAACAAGTGGGGAATGTTCGGCGCATTGCCGAGCAAAGAAATAGGTCAATGAAGGAGATACTCATGACGACCTACGATCCGCGTCCGCAGCAGGAGACACCGAATCACTTCGTCTACGTTGACGGTCCGTCGATTGACGGCAGGTTGGGAGACATCGTGGGGCATCGGCCGACGTCTGCTGAACGTCCGGATTGGCGTCGGCTGGCACCGTGGGTGCGGGAGGAGTTTGGTCCTGGGCAGGTTCATCTGCATTTCGCGACGAACTGGCCGGGCGCGGGGTCGTTCCTGAACTTTCTGGAGTCGGCAGGCTTCAAGCTGCTGCTTGCGGAACGGATGAATGACGAGACGTGCCACGGCCTGATTGTGGACAGCCTCGAGCAGATTCCGAGGGATCGGAGCGAGCCGGGGAGTCGGGGCGTGGTGGTGGTCACGGAGCAGCAGCATCTGATTGAGCGAATGGATGTGCTGCGGGAGAGCCTGCGTTTGAAAGACTCTCGAGTCGCTGTTGTGGGATTCGGAGAGGACTTTCCGCCGGAAGACGAGTACGAGGGCGGGCTTGAGTTCTTTGACATCGAGGACGAGGCGGACCTGTTCCGAAATCCGCTGCCGCGGGCGCCGTACGAGGATGGGGATGTGTATGAGGAGCTTTACGCGTATGACGAGCCGACTGAGTCGTCGGAGGATCGGTATGAGCGGCGGGAGACGAGCAACGTCGTTTCGTTCAATCCCGGGAATGGGGCGCCGGCTGCAGCCGCGAGACAGGTGGGGCCGGTAGCGGTGCAGGAGCCAGTGCAGGCACACGCGGACGGTCGGCCGTGCTACCTGTTGGTTGACGGCAACAACATTGACCAGGTGTTGGGCGAGATTCTGGGCGGGAAGCCGACGGCGGAGACTCGGCCTGACTGGCTTCGGGTGTTGCAGTATGTGGAGGGGCAAGCTGAGGGTCGGGTGCGTGCGGATTTTGCGCACATCGCGCCTGGTCACGCGGGTTTTCGGCATGCGATCACGGAGATGGGTTACAAGAGCCGACCGGTTCGGTTCGATGAGACGGTGACTCATCGTCCGGTCGTGGAGCAGTTCGTATGCAAGGCGTTGACGGCGCGACCGCTGCTGGGCGATGCGGAGCGTGGTGTGCCGGCGTGGGACGTTTTTGTGGTGGGGCACTCGCGGGAGTTGTTTGAAGCGCTGTCGCAGATTCAGCGGACGGGCCAGCGGATTGCGGTGCTGGGGCTGCCAGAGCATATGCCGTTCGAGGAGGATTATCCGGGCATCGAGCAGCTGGACATTGAGAAGGAGACGGGGGCGTTCTCGCGTCCGCTGCCGCGGGATATGGGGATCAACGTGGACATGTTTGATCCGGACGCGCTGTTTGAGGATGACTAGGGAGCTAGAGGTCGAAGGGCAGGGCGCTGCCGATTGCGAATGTGGCGGCGGCGGCGAGCAGTCCGACGAGGACTGATCGGGCGGCGGTGTAGAGGGGGCTGCGGCTGGTGACGAGCGAGGTGAAGAGTCCGGCGACGGCGAGGGTGACGACGCTGGCGATGACGCCTGTGGCGAGGGTCCAGTAGTTGACGGTCCAATCGGAGGCGTGCCAGATGAGGAAGGGCAGGAGGGGGACGATGGCGCCGAGCGAGAAGGCGAGGAAGGAGCTGCCGGCGGCGCGCCAAGGGTCGCCGAGGTCGTCGGGGTTGAGGCCGAGTTCTTCACGGACCATGGTGTCGATCATGGCGCTGGGTTGGTCGGCGAGTTCGGCGGCGACTTGCTGGGCGAGCTGTGGTGAGAGTCCTTTGCGGCGGTAGATGTCGACGAGTTCGCGGCGTTCTTCTTCAGGGTCGAGCAGGACTTCGTCGCGCTCCATGGCGATTTGCCGGTGGAGCACTTCGGACTGACCGCGGACGGAGATGTATTCGCCGGCGGCCATGGAGATGGCGCCGGCGAGCCAGCCGGCGATGCCGGCGACGAGCACGGCGTCGGAGGCGACGGCGACGCCGGCGACGCCGGCGATGAGGAGGAGGTTGGAGACGACGCCGTCGTTGAGTCCGAAGAGGGCGGCGCGGAAGGTGGAAGCGCCGCCGGAGCCGAGGCCGGAGTGTCCCTCGGCGATGGGTCCGTCGGCGCCGACCTGGGGGGCGAGTTCGGCGAGTGCGGCGCGGTGTTCGCGCTCTTCCTGGGCGAGGTCGCCGGAGTCTGGGTCGGCGATGTATTTTTGGATGTCGACGAGTTCTTCGCGTCGGAGCTGGGAGATGACGAAGCCGAGTCCGAAGAGTCGGGCCTGGAGGGCGAGGAGTCTGACGCGGAGGGAGGGTCGATGGATGACATCGCCTGGTTCATCGTGGAGGAGGCGGGTCCAGTGGTTGGCGTGTCGGCGCTCGGACTCGGCCATCTGGCGGAAGACTTCGGCGGGTTGGTCGATGCACATGGCGGCGAGTTGGTCGTAGAGCCAGGCGGCGTCGAGTTCGTCGGAGACCATTTCGCGGAGTCGCAGGCGGCGATCGTCGGTGAGGGGGAGGTGATGCTGTGGCGGTTCGGAGGTGGTCACGGGGTCAGTGTATCCCGCGACACGGGGAGCGCTCGCGGGGAGCGGGGGATGCGCGATGATCGGGGAACAGAGACCAGACGCCGCTCTGGGACGGGCGATTGAGGGAGCCGTCATGCTGAAGTTGGGAATGCCGAAGGGATCGCTGGAAACTCCGACGCTGGACCTGTTTCGTCGGGCGGGATTCGGGATCACGGTGTCGTCGCGGTCGTATTTTCCGCAGATCGACGACGATGAGGTGACGTGCACGATGTTTCGTGCGCAGGAGATGGGCCGCTACGTGGAGGATGGGGTGGTGGACGTGGGCATCACGGGTCGCGATTGGGTGGTTGAGACGGGCGCGGACGTGGTTGAGGTGGCGGAGTTGTCGTACAGCCGGGCGACGAGTCGTCCGGCGAAGTGGGTGTTGGCGGTGCCTGCGGAGTCGGATGTTCACGAGTTGGAACAGCTGCAGGGCGGGGTGATTGCGACGGAGCTGGTGAATACGACGCGTCAGTTTTTCGCGGAGCGGGGGATTGACGTGCGGGTGGAGTTCAGCTGGGGCGCGACGGAGGTGAAGGCGCGGATCATCGACGCGATCGTGGATATCACGGAGACTGGGTCGTCGCTGCGGGCGAACAATCTGCGGGTGATTGGTGAAGTGATGCAGAGCACGACGCGGCTGGTGGCCAACAAGGATGCGTGGGCGGATCCGGTGCGTCGGGAGAAGATTGAGTCGATCAACACGCTACTGCAAGGGGCGATTGCGGCGACCAGCAAGGTCGGTCTGAAGCTGAACACGCCGCGCGAGAAGCTGGAGGATGTGCTGGCGATCATTGGCAAGTTTGGCGAGCACGCTCCGACGATCAGTCCGTTGATTGACGATTCGTGGGTGGCGTTGGAGATCATTCTTGACGAGCGTCAGGAGCGGGAGATGATTCCTGAGCTGATGCGGGCGGGGGCGAGCGGGCTGGTGAGTTATCCGTTGAACAAGGTGATTTCTTAGGGGTTTGTGGTGGGGGGAGCCCCCCTCCGTCACTGCGTGACACCTCCCCCGGAGGGGGAGGGATTTGATGGGGGGAGGCCCCCTCCGTCACTGCGTGACACCTCCCCCGGTGGGGGAGGGATTTGATGGGGGGAGGCCCCCTCCGTCACTGCGTGACACCTCCCCCGGTGGG
>JAJDZG010000119.1 GCA_022824765.1 Dehalococcoidia bacterium
GTACAGGTGAAATGCGCAAAAGTGAGGCTGCACGCCCCCACCCTCATTCCAGCCACCCCCCGTCATTCCAGCTTGTCTGGAATCTCGCCCCCAACCCCCACAATCAAAATCAAGCCCCCCCCCCGCCAGAGCGAGCCGAAGCAAGCTCCCCCCCAGAGCGGAGGAGAGCAAGGTCAAACATCCCCCCCGCCGGGGGGGAACCAAAAGGGGGGGGGCGCCGACCCTACGCGTTGGACTCCACCAACTCCACGATCTCGTCGACCGTCGCGTCACGCCACGACGCCCACTCGTCCGACGACTGCAGCGCTCGGTAACTCTCCCGAATCCGCGCCCGCATCTCGTCCTCCGACTCGCCCTCCTGCCGGCTGAAGAGCTTCTGCATGCTCGCCATGTGCTCGTTCGCCACCGCCGGACGCTCGATCCAGTGGCCCACGTACTCGTGATCCAACGTGTACAGCACCGCCGTCGGAATCGACTCGTGCTGACCGTCCTTCAGGAACTCCGACATAATGTCCGAATTCTCGTCGCGGGCAAAGATGCGCAACTCCCAGCCCGCCGTCGCAGCGATCTCGGCCAGCACCGGCAGCCCGCGATACACGTCCGGGCACCAGTCCTCGCCCAGCACCAGCATCTTCAGACGCGGCAGCGACTGCAACGCCGCCCGGCCCGACTCCGACACCTGCCACGCGCCCATGTTGCGGATGAAGCGCTCAACGTTCGCGTCCCCGCGCGGCTGACCGCCCGGCGTCAGACGCTCAAAATTCTCCTCCGAGTTGATGAAGGCCAGATACTGATTCCAGGTCATCCCGGAGTTGAACCGCTCCGGCGTCACCACGGATTCCTGTGTTGCTGTCGTCATTGCATGCCCCCTTGGCGTTGTGCGTGCGCAGTTGCCGTCAGTCTAACGGCGTCCTGCAAACGATGCGATCCTGCGGCGATCCGGGTCTGATCCGACCTCGCTGACAGCCTCTGCCTTACCCATGCTCCTGATGACACGGGCACGTGCACTCCTCCAGCGAGTAGCGCAGCACATCGACGTACGTCGCCTCCGCCAGCCGATCGGCAAGCTCCGGCGGCAGACGCAGACCCTCCGACTCCGCCGACCGGTTGACCGATGCGAACGCGTAGACCGCCATCGCCGCCGCTCGATCAATCACGTCCGCGATGTCGCTGCGCAGTACGCCCTCTTCGCCCGCATGACGCTCGTCCAACGCTGTCCCTCGCCGATTCCAGCTGCCGGTGGATGCGCGTAGGATACACCTGACTGACCCGCCCCATCTGCGCGCCACGATTGGACGACACAGTGCCCGAGCTTGAGTTTGGCTGTCAGATTCCCGCCTGGCATTGGCACTGGGACACCGCCCAGCTGCGCGACTGGGCGCAAGGCGTCGACGCCATGGGCTGCGACTACATCACCATGGCCGACCACATCCTCTACGCCTACGAGAGCGACGACCGTCCCCGCTCCGGCGCATACACCGATGACGTCCATCAGCACGAGATCATGACCATGATGTCCTGGCTCGCCGCCCTCACCCAGCAGATCGCCCTGCAAACCAACGTCCTCGTCCTCGCCCAGCGCGAGCCCCTCCTCGTCGCCAAGCAGGCCGCCGAAATCGACGTACTCTCCAACGGACGACTCCGTCTCGGCGTCGGCATCGGCTGGCAGTGGCAGGAATTCGACGCCCTCGGCGTCAACTTCCGACAACGACCCAGCCGCACCGAAGAGTACATCCGCGTCCTCCGCGCCTGCTGGACCGAAGAGCCAATCTCCTTCGACGGCCGCTACGTCACCGTCGACCGCATGTCCATGATGCCCAAGCCCGTCACCCCAGGCGGACCGCCAATCCTCTTCGGCGGACTCTCCAAAGCCGCCATCGAGCGCACCGCCCGCATGGGCGACGGGTGGGTCGCCACCGTCCACACCGACATCGAGCGACTATTGCCCCGCGTCCAGCTCATGCAAGACGCCCTGCGCGCCAACGACCGCGACGTCAACACCTTCCCAATCCAGTGGCAGCCGCCGCTCAACGCCAACGCCGCCGAGGTCCGAGACCAAATGATCGCCGCACGCGACGCCGGCGTCACCCGGCTCGGCTGCGGCATGCCCAACTACGACCGCGAAGGCGTCATGTCCGTCGACGACTGCCTCCGCATCATCGAACACACCCGACGCGAGGTCTGGCCCGAAATCATCGCCAGCTGATCCGCCAACAATCAGCCCATACGACTAGGACGACGATCATGACTCAGTTTGAATTCGGCTGTCAGATTCCCGCCTGGCACTGGCATTGGGATGTCTCCGAGCTGCGCGACTGGGCACAAGGCGTCGAAGCCATCGGCTGCGACTTCATCTCCATGGCCGACCACGTCATCTACGCCTACGAGCGCCAGGACCGACCGCAGACCGGCCCCTACACCGACGACGTCCACCAACACGAAGTGCTCACCACCCTCGCCTGGCTCGCCGGCCAGACCACCCGCGTCGCACTCCAGACCAACGTCCTCGTCCTGCCCCAACGCGAACCCGTGCTCGTCGCCAAGCAGGCCGCCGAAGTCGACATCCTCTCCGGTGGACGCATGAGACTCGGCATCGGCGTCGGCTGGCAGTGGCAGGAGTTCGACGCGCTCAGCGCCAACTTCCGTCAGCGACCCAGCCGCATGGAAGAGTACATCCGCGTCCTCCGCGCCTGCTGGACCGAAGAGCCAATCACCTTCAACGGACGATACGTCAACATCGACCAAATGTCGGTCATGCCCAAGCCCGTCACCCCCGGCGGTCCGCCGATCCTCTTCGGCGGACTCTCCCAGCCCGCCATCGAGCGCACCGCGCGGCTCGGCGACGGCTGGATCGCACCCGTCGCCAGCGACCTCGACCAGCTCGCCCAACTCTGCACCAATCTCCGCGCCCAACTCGAACGCAACGACCGCAACCCCGACGACTTCCCCATCCAGTGGCTGCCCCCCCTCGACGCCGACATGTCGAACACCCTCCGCCTGCTCTCAGGCGCCCGCGACGCCGGCATCACCAGGCTCGGCATCGGCATGCCCAACTACGACCGCGAACTCGCCATCCCCGTCGACCAATACCTGCAAACCATCGAAACCACCTGGCGAGAAGTCTGGCCCCAAGTCCGAGCCTAAAGCAGCAACCCCAGCAAGATCGCCGTCGCAATCGCGATCCCGGCCAAAATCACGGTCACCGTGACGACCTGACTCCTCGCGTACCTCGCCTCCATCGCCCGCATCTCGGCGATGATTTCGGTCTTCATCACATCAAGGTCGCGCAGGTTCGCCAGGCCATCCTGAGCCTCATTGACAGCGTCCTCAAACGCATCCAGAAACTCCTCAGCCGGCGGAGCCTCCACCCGCATCCGACCAAAGATGCCCCGAAACCGCGGCCGGTCAACACGAATCGCCATCACAACCTCCTCACCACCAGCATACCCGC
>JAJDZG010000117.1 GCA_022824765.1 Dehalococcoidia bacterium
CATCATGCGCGATGCTGCGGTCGACCAGTATCTCCACCGAGTAACGTTCATGCTCTTCATGCCAGCCATGCCGCGACCACTCAGCCTCGCGGAGACGCTCAACCAACTCAGCGTTCGACGCCCGCAGCTGACAGAACAGCGCCGCCGACACATCAATCGGACGCTCATAGTGCAGCCGCGACGCGAACAGATCCTCGTCGTACGCCGTGATCAGCGGACCGTCGTGTGCGATCATCAGCCGCAACCGCATCGCATCCCCCACCTCGACATCGGCGAGGTGATGAACCACCTGCCGCGGACTCCACTCGGCCAAACTCTCCCGGCAATCCAACTCAGACGCCGCAAGCCGACCCACGACGCCCGCAATCGCAGCGCTCGCCTCCCGATAGCGCCCCAGCAGTGCCGCACGGTCGGTCACAACACGCCTTAGCACGTGCCCGTCAGGGCATAGCGAATCTGTTCAATATGACCATCGATGTGCCGCGCGTTGTTCTCCAGCCACTGCTCCACGGTCGTGCTCTGATTGCCCGGATACGGACGCGGCTGCGTCCACTCTTCCTCGCTCAGCGACTCCAGGATCGACGCCGCAGAATCGACCAGCCCGTCAACCGCCTTCAGCGCCGGCGTGATCGCCCGCCGATCATTGCCCAGCCGAACCTGCATCGCGTCCTGATCGGTCGGCCACAGCTCAACTTCAATGTCAAGCAACATCAATCGCAATCGCAACCCGCCCATCACCGCAATGTCGGAGATGTGGTGGACAATCGTGCGAGCAGTCCAGCCCGGCTCCGGCGGCGCGCCATCAAGCTGCGCCATCGACGCCCCCGACACCGAATCGCGCAGACGCTGCGGCGACGCCCGATAAGAACTCAGCAGTCCAGCGCGGACCTCGTTGGTCATCCCAGACGCTCCCGCACCAGCGCCGCCAACCGCTCCACCTCAGCGTCCTCGAGCGCACCCGACGGCTCCGAGTCGCCGCGCAGCACCCCAAGCACATCCCCCGACGACCAGCGCAGCTCCAGCATCCGCTGAATCACCGCGCCGCCTTCCGACCGCGTCCATTCCCGCGCCTGCAACCCCTCCCGCTCCCCAGCGTCCGACACCACAACGCCATCCTCGCCGTCCTCAACAGGCGTCCCGCCGTCCAGCGCGGCCGACGCCTGCTCGGCCGACTCATATCTGCTCAACTCCAGCTCCACCCGACGATGCGCCCGCCCCCGATACAGCGTCTGCGTCAACAGCACATCCACAAACTCACCCCACGATCGCGGATCGCGGTACACCTCGCGATAGCCGATCACCCGCCCCGCGTCATCCAGCTGCGTAATCGTCGCCTGTGGATTGTCACTCGCCAGCGCAATCTCCTCCGACGTCACGGACTGCGCCGACTGCCGTCTCAAGCCGCCCGGCAGCTCCGCGCCCCGCAGACCCGCCGCGCGCAATTCAGGCACACCCGATGCGCCCAGCGATCGCCGCCGCTGCCATCCGCGAATGATCGCCTGCAAGATCGGCACCCCGACCACCAGCAAAATGATGATGATCCCAACAACAAGCGCAGTAGACATGCCGACAGGCTACCCCAGCCGCTAGTCAAACAGCGCCGAGATGCTGGCGGGGAGATCGCCAAAGTCGTCCAGAATCGCGTCCGCCTCGTCCAAATCGCCAGCCTTCGCGTACCCCGTCTTGACCGCCACAACCTTGGCGCCGATGTCGTGGCCGGCCTCAACGTCGTTTCGCGTGTCCCCAATCACCACGACCTCCGCATCGTCCGACGCATGCAGCCGCAGACGCGCCAGACCCGCCATCAACAGCGACGTGCGATTCGCGTGATCATCGCCGAAGCCCCCATCGATAAACCGATCCCAGATGCCCAGCGGAGCCAGCTTCGCCTCAGCCGCGCGGCGGAAGTTGCCCGTGCCCAGACCCATCACCACCTCGTGATCGAGCAGCGCGTCGAGCAGCGCCATCACCCCCGGACAAAGCTCCGCCTCGCGCTCCACCAGCGCGTCCGACAAATGCCCGATGTACGCGTCCTGAAACCGCGCCAGCTCCGCCGCCGTGCACGACCGACCATGATTCGCCAGCGCCGTCGGCACGATCCACGAATCCGAGCGGCCCGCAAAGCTCATCCCCTCAAGCGCATCCTCAATCCCGTACAGCTCAACGAAAGCGCGCGACATCGCCAGCGTCCCCGCGCCCTGCGACCGCGACAACGTGCCATCGATATCGAACATCAAGATCGTCACCGCAGACTCCGCCTTCCCCGCTCTCCGCTCACTCAGCTCACTCAAACAGCGCGAAGTCGGTCCATCCACCCGACACCCGCAGCGTCAACCCACTCGCGTCCAGCGGAATATCGAACACCGCAATCACTGTCACCGTCAGCAACGGCTGCAGCGTCAACGGCGGAGCGTACGAGACACTCTCCGCATAGCGCGCCGTGCCCTGCGACAGCGCCGCGTCGGCCAGATACGCCCGACCGTCCGATGTCACCAGCTGCAAACCGTCAATCGGCACGAACACCGCCTGCTTCGACCGATTCGTCACCGTCAGCCGAACCTCCGCAAAGCGCTCAGCCGGCGACCGCCAAATCCCCTCAGCCCGTATCCGATCCGGGAACGACATCGATTGAATCGTGACGTCAATCGCGCCCACACGATCGGTCTCGCCCAGCGCCACAGCCGACGAAACCACCTCAGCCGCCGACTCCGACACCTCAGCGCCCGCCTGCGACTCGTCGTCGCCCCCGGTCAACTCATCAATCCCGCCCGAGACCAACAGGTACACCACCACCACTACAACCACGACCAACACAAACAGCGCATAACGCTGCGTGCCGCTCATATTGCTCAGCATCGGACGCGGCAGTCAGACGGCGAGACACGCACGCGGCAGCTACTCAGGAGTCTCGGTCGGCAGGCCCGCCTCAATCCAGGCCTCCGTCCCGCCCTCGACGTTGTAGAGGTCCGAAAAACCCAGCGCCGCCGCAAACTCGCACGCCACCGCCGACCGCTGACCCTTCGCGCAAATGAACATAATCGGCTGATCCTTGCCGCCCGCAATCTGCTCCAGCTCATCAGCCCGAGTCATGATCGACATATGCGGCATCAGCGGAGCCCCCGCCGCATGTCCCCCAGCCCACTCATCCATCTCACGCGTATCAATCAGCGTCACACCAGCCTGACGCTTCGCCTCCGCCTGCGAGACCGTAATCCGCTCAAACGGTTCCTGCTGAGCCATATCAAACGCTCCAACCCTCCAAAGAAATCAACAACCCAATCCTACCACCGCCACCAAAATCCCAGTCCCTGGTTCCCCCAGTCACCCGCTCGCCTCCCCCACTCCCCGCCTCCCCCAGTCACCCGCTCGGCTCCCCGCTCCAATCTCCCAGTCC
>JAJDZG010000003.1 GCA_022824765.1 Dehalococcoidia bacterium
GCGCAGCTCATCCAGCCTGAGCTCGAGAGCCTGAGGGCGACGCTCGTCGATGCTGACGAGCTCAACCGCCAGGTGAAGAGTCAGCTGCTCGCGGTCCAGCCTGAGGTTGAACGGCTGAAAGGACAGGTGAGTTACCTGAACCAGCGGACCCGTCCACTGGCCGATCGCTCGACGCACGTGGCGGGGTTGATTTCGGACTTTGAGTCGGTGGTGCGTCAGACAGCCGAGGATGACCGGCAGCTGCACCAACTGCTCGGCGAGCTTGACGAACACACTCGGCGTCTGCAGTCGCAGAAGGATCGGCAGCGCAGCTACAACGATGCGATGGGTCATCTTCTTCAGACACTCAGCGACCAGGCAGAGAAGCTGACTGGTCATCTGGAGCGCCTGAACGCTGTAGGGGCGGATCTTCAGTCGCATGTGGAGCGGCTGACGCAGTCGGCTGAGGCGGTGGTGCCGACGGTGACGGCGTTGTCGTCAGAGCGGGAGCGTCTGAAGGTGGTGACCGACCATCTTGCGGAGCGCGGACAGAGTTTCAGTGATATGGACGACACGCTCGCTGGGCACATTGCGGCGCTGATCAATCATGAGTCGGAACTGACGGAGGCGGTCCGCGCTATGAAGGATGGACAGCGTAGCTTGCTCGATCAAGCGCAGTTGTTCGAAGCGACTCGCCAAGACCTGAAGGATGGCGTCGATCAAGATGCGACGCTGCTCGACCGCTTTGAGGAGAATCAGTCGAAGCTCAAGGAGGAGTTGCGGAAAACGAGGTACGAGCTGGGTGAGCAGCAAGTGGCGAATCGGACCTTGACCTCCAAGAACAGCAGCCTGAGCCAGCAGCTGCAGCGGGCCAAAGAGCAGATCGACCAACTGCAGGCACTGGATCGTGAACCGGCCGCAAAAGCTGGACAGGGGAACCGTGCTGCGAGCGCCGCTGAGCGGCATTGGTCGAATGCGGACCTGCCGGACACGTTCGAGACGCTGATGACCTGGGCCAGTGCGACCTTCGACCGGCTCATTATCGCGGAGTCAGCGCTGCAGGATGCTCAGTCGCTCGACAGCGCGATCGAGCGGGACCGCTGGATTGCTGATACGTGGAGGGCGCTGGGATCGTTGCATCAATATGCATCGACGAACCATCAGTATCGAGGCGACTTCTACCGTTGGTGCCGACATAGCGGAGATCAGTATGCGTGGTACACGGAGCGCCTCGCGATGAATGAGTCGGACACGACGATGTCGAAGCACGGTGGGACGCGAGTGTTCGAGGTCGACCATGCGGTCGATCCATCGGGGGAGATTGAGATGCAGGCGCACATCAAGATTCAGAAGGGCGGCGGGCAACATATTCCGCGCCTCTTCTTCCACGATGACACGAACGGTTCAACGAGAAAGGTGCACATCGGCTTTTTGGGTCCGCATCGACTCGTTCCGAATAGCAGCAGCAGCTAGGCCTGCGGTATGGGTGGCATTTTGCGGACGCTTGCTGCGCTGTTTACTGGTGCTCTGGCGGCCCTGTTGTGGGTGGAGCAGCGTCAGCCAACGCGCGCGCCGGAGCGGGCGGGCGAGGACTCCGCTGGCGCTCCCGCGGCGGGGGTTGAGCGGGTGGAGGTGGCGGTTGCGGACCCTGAGCAGGTGGAGCGGATTGTGGCGCTTGAGGCGGAGCTGGCGGCGGAGCGATCGCGGCGCGAGGCGGCGCCGGAGGAGCCTCCGCCGACGGTCGATATGATCCGCGCGGCGCGGGCGCGGTCGTTTGCGCTGGAGCGGGAGCTGGCGCTGCGGGAGGGCGGTGCGGAGATCGCGCACTGGACGGTCAACGCTCCGGTCTCGACGTCGGAGATTGGGGACGCCGCGGCGGAGCATTTGCCTGAGGTGGCGTGGCACATCGTTGACGCGGCGACGATGGAGGTGTCCGCGCTGTGGTCAGCGCTGGGCGCGATGGAGGAGTTTGCGATTGCGAACGACAGCGATTGGTTCGAGTATCACGGGGACTTTGCCGGTTGGTGCCGGGAGAGTGGGCATCCGCACGCGTTGGATGTCGACGTGCTGGGGGAAGACTCGGAGTTGCCGTCGTTCGAGGTGCCGGCGGAGGTCAATCGCTCGAGGCGGATGGTGGTGCGCAACTATGTGCTGGTGGGCGAGCGGCGGCTGTACTACGTGGACGACCTGGGCGGCGAGACGGGGCGGATGCACATCGTGGGCGTTGGTTGATTGCTGGATGGTTGCTACTTGTACTTTTTCCAGTCGCGGGCCTCGGGGTCGCGGGTGAGGGCGTCGCGGCCGGACTGGACGATGCGTTCGGGGGCGACGTGGACGACGCGTCGCTCGGGCTTGCGCACGAGGAGCAGATGTTTGTGTCCGCGCAGGTAGAAGTTGTGGTGTCGAGCGCGGTAGGCCCAGAGTCCGGTGTTGGAGGATTGGTTGCGTCGGGCGACGACGATCCAATCGATTGGGATGAAGCCGACGTCGTCGACGAGCATCTGATAGATGTACATGCCGACGGGGGTGAAGAGTCGGCGCACCCATTGGTCGCCGATCAGCCAGCCGAGCGTTTTGCCGGGCTTGAGGACTCGGTACAGCTCCTGTGCGACGGTTCGCAGCTCGTCGTAGAACTGGTTGAGCTCCGCGGAGTACTGCCCGATGTTGCCTGGTTGGTCGTTGTAGTTGACGTTGTCGCCGTAGGGAGAGTCGATGAACACCATATCGACGCTGTGGTCGTGGAGGGGGATGTGACGGGCGTCGTTCTGGACGATATCGGGACGGGTGGGATTGATGTCGTAGCCGATCACGTCGCGGCCTTCATCGTTGCAGACGTCGATGGTGGTGCCGGAGCCGCACATGGGATCGAGGACGAGGTCGCCGGGTTCGGTGTAGCGCTGGAGCATGTTGTAGATGATGAAGGCAGGCGTGACGCCTTGATACTTGGAGTCTCCCTTCCTGGTGTTGCCGTAGGACTGGGTGGGGAAATCCCAGAGGGTTGTGGCCTCGACGTCGGGCTTTTGCTCGACGCCGGAGGCGTCAATGAGCTGTCGTTCGAGGGTACGGAGGCGTTGGCGGATGGATGTGAGTTCGTCGTTGGCATTGTCGAAAGTGGTATCGGGGTCGCCGAAGAGTGATGCGCCGCGCTGATGGGCACGCAGGATGCGTCTGGCGTCGAGGGCGCGCTGATACTGTTCGGCGATGCGCAGCGCCTGTCTGGATCGGTTCTGGGACACCGCCCCCCCCCCCCCCCCGTCGTCGATCCAAGACTTAAGATCGTTTTCGAAGCTACTGAAGCGTCGGATGACGTGCGTCTCATCAACATCCGGCTTGAGGACGTAGGCAGCATCAAGTTCCGAGTTCAAGATTGCGTATGGCTTCTTGATCTTGCCCATATCACCAGGTGACTTCAGCGCGTCATCGTTGTCAATCGTGCAGAATGTGACAACGATATGCCTCGTCAGTTCGTCGGAGAACAACTTCAGCTTCCAGTATGCTGTTTGAGCAATGCGCTCCCGGAGACTGGTCTTGCAGGAAACCACGGCGATAATCCGGTGATTGGACTCGTTGTAGATGACGATGTCAGCATCTGGAAGGTGCATTCCATAGGTACCAAAGTCAACTACTAGGTTTCTCTTGACCTGGCAAAGATCACGGCCCTTCGGGTCAACCAATTGTTCATCAGACGTCACGCCCAGATTCGCACCGATCTCTTCTCCCACGCGGAGGACCTCTCCTTTAGTGATCTCACTCACTAATCTCTGAAAGTTCTTCCCCTTCCAGCCACGCCAGGCTTGACCCCAGTCCCCGTTGCCGCCCTTGCGACACTCCCAAGCCTGCTTGTGGCGCTTTTCCGCAACCGCAAGGATCTCCTGAATGTGCTCGTGAGCCTCTCCCGGCCCATCCCAATCCTCATAGAGGCACAGGAGGTCCTCGAACTCGAATTTGGTTGGTGCTTTGACGGCCATACAAACCGGATACCGTCCGGGTTTGGCTGTGTCAACCGGTGGAGCGTCTCCGGCTTGCCGGGTTGTCGCCGGTGGCTTATACCGGCTGGCGTGACCATTCTTCTGCCAACCGTTACCCCCCCCCCCCCCGCACATGTGTCCGGTGTTGTAACCGAAGCAGTGCGGGGGCGTCGAGCGGGTCCCTGGGGGAAGCGGGGACTGGGGAGCTAGGGAGTCCGAGCGGGTCCCTGGAGGAACCAGGGACTGGGAATGGGGCAGGGACTGGGAGGGGTGAGGCGGGGAGTGGGGGTTTTGATGGTGAGCGGGGTTTGGGGTGAGCTCGGGGTTCGATCCGATGCAGCTGCGGCTGGGCGACGCCGCTGATCGGTCGCTGTTTGCTGAGGAGCTGTTCCAGCTGACGGTGACGTCGCCCCCCTACAACGTGGGGCTGAGTTACGGCGACGGCGTTGACGACGCGGGCAGCTACGCGGACTATCTCGAGTTCAGTCGGGCCTGGTTGTCCAACGTCTTTCACTGGACGTCGCCGTCGGGTCGGCTGTGCATGAACATCCCTCTGGACAAGAACTCGGGCGGCAAGCAGGCGGTGACGGCGGACCTGACGAACATCGCGCGGGATGTGGGCTGGCAGTATCACGCGACGATCATCTGGAACGAGGGCAACATCTCGCGTCGGACGGCGTGGGGGAGCTGGATGCGACCGTCCGCGCCGCATGTGATCGCGCCGGTCGAGACGATCGTGGTGCTCTACAAGGGCGATTGGAAGCGCGAGCATCTGGGTGACGAGCGGGTCACGATTACGCGTGACGAGTTCATGGAGTGGACGTCGGGGGTTTGGTCAACGCCGGCTGAGGCCGAGGCAGCGGTGGGGTCGGAGCCGTTGATCGCGCCGTCGTTGCTGCTTGATTGGGCGATGTCGTTCGAGGGATCAGCGCCGGTCGGGGCGTCGGCGCTGCGGGACTCGTTCGCGGAGTTGCTGACGCGTCCGCGCGGTCCGGGTCTGGAAGGTCTGCCGTCGGATGAGGCGCGGGAGTGGGCGTCGCAGGTGTGGACGTTTGGCGGGGAGTCAGCGAAGCGGATCGGGCATCCGGCGCCGTTTCCGTTGGAGTTGCCGCGGCGCTGCATTCGGCTGTTCTCGTACGCGGGCGATCAGGTGTTCGATCCGTTCGCTGGGTCGGGTTCGACGCTGGTGTCGGCGCTGCGGGAGGGTCGCGAGGCGTGGGGTCTGGAGATTGACGAGGAGTATCGGGAGTTGGCGCTCTGCCGAATCCAACAGGAACGGAGATTGCTGTGATCGACCAGACTGAATTCACGAAGGGTTTCTTTAGGAGCTGGCCGGAGCACGAGTTTGACTCGTACGACGCTGAGGAAGCTCTCAGGCACCTGTACTGGGCCGTCGCTGGAGAGCGATTCCGCGATCCAGGCCGAAAAATGCGAGAGCTAGCAAGAGCGAAGTTCCTTGTGAAGCGGGAGATGGGAACGTCAGTGAAGTTCCGCTACAACCGAGGACAGTAGCTGACAGGAGATTCGCATACGTCTGTGTCCCCGTTTCGGGGTACGGCGAGGAGCGCCGAGCGGGTCCCTGCGTGAAGCAGGGACTGGGAGATGTGACGCGGGATTAGGGGAGCCGAGCGGGTCCCTGGAGGAACCGGGGACTGGGAGTGTCGAGAGGGGTTGGGAGCCGAGCGGGGGAGCCGAGCGGGTCCCTGGAGGAACCGGGGACTGGGAGTGTCGAGAGGGGTTGGGAGCCGAGCGGGGGAGCCGAGCGGGTCCCTGGAGGAACCAGGGACT
>JAJDZG010000109.1 GCA_022824765.1 Dehalococcoidia bacterium
CGCCTGAGTCAGAACCACGCTGAACTCGGCGTGCGTGTCGTAGGGCCAGCCCTGCGACAGCGCGACCGCCTTGGCCATCTGCGCCGCCGCGCCCCAGCCCTTCTCCGACGCCTGGTGCAGGTCACCCCGCTGCAGATACTCCTGCGCCCTGAGCAGAAACTCGCGCGCCTGCACCTCGAAGTCAGCGATCGCTTCCTGCTCCAGCGTGGCCATCGCGATACCCTCTCCATCGTTTGGACCAGCGTAATCCGCCCGCGCAGGCCATGCCTCACGACGCAGGCGACCTCGGCCCTAGACTGACCGCAACCGATTGGAGTACCCCCATGGCCATTGACCGATTGAACGACCGCGTTGCGCTGATCACCGGCGCTGGATCCGGCATTGGACGCGCGTCGGCGCTGCGCATGGCGTCCGAAGGCGCGGCCGTGATGTGCGCAGACCTCAACGTCGAGGGCGCACAGACCACCGCCGCCCAAATCGCCGAGCACGGCGGACGCTCCGCCACCATGGAGCTCGACGTCACGTCCGAAGACGCCGTCAAGGACGCGCTCGCTCAGACGGTCGCCGTGCTCGGTGGACTCGACGTCATCTTCAACAACGCCGGCATCGGCGGCGCCGCCTACACCTGGGACCAGACCATCGACGTCAACCTGACCGGCGTCTACTACGGGACGTATCACGGCGCCTCCGCGCTCGTCGAGCGCGGAGGCGGAGCAATCATCAACACCGCATCGATCGCCGGACTCAACGGACTCGTCAGCAGCGCGTCGACGCGCGACCCGAATCTGCCAGTCGAGCCGGGCGCTGGTGCCTACGTCGCGGCCAAGCACGGCGTCGTGGGCATCACACGGCAGTTCGCGGTCACCTACGGACCGCGCAACGTGCGGGTCAACGCCATCTGTCCCGGTTACATCCACACCCCGATGACCGCCGGCATCCGCGAGATGGACGGCGCCGAGGAATTCCTCGCCGGACTGCATCCGATGGGGCGGCTGGGACAGCCGGAGGAGATTGCCGCGGCCGCGGCGTTCCTCGCCTCCGACGACGCCAGCTTCGTCAACGGCGTCGCGCTGCCCGTCGACGGCGGCTACACAGCTCGCTAACGAGAGGTTAAGCAGACATGGCCATGGCGAACATCAACGGCGTCGACCTCTACTACGAGGACGTCGGGATCGGTGACCCGATCATCTTCCAACACGGCTACACCGCCTCGCACGACGGTTGGTCAGGCGTGATCGAGCGGCTGAGCACTCAGTACCGCTGCATCGCGATGGACTGCCGCGGCGCTGGCGACTCATCCCACCCGACCGACGGCTACAGCATCGAGCAGCTCGCCGCCGACGTCGTCGGCATGGCCGATTATCACGGCATCGACCGCTTTCACTACGCCGGACAGAGCATGGGCGGACTGATCGGCTTCGAGCTGGGACTGTCCCACGCGGAGCGGCTGCTCAGCCTGTCACTCTCCGCGCCCGCGCCAGCCGACGGCATCGACATGCCCCAGTCCGCTCGCGACACCATGCGCCAGCGCTGGGCCAACCAGGAGCGCGATCTGTTGATCCGCACCACCCTCGCCGGTGTCCCTCGTGAGTCAGCTCACGCCGACGTGCCCAATCAGGTCGACCGACAGCTTGCCTGCTCCGTCGGCCACTACGACGGCTGTTGGGACGCGATGGTCAACTATCACAAAGGCGACCGACTCGGCGAGATTCAGATCCCGACCCTCCTGCTCGCCGGGGCCGCTGACTCGCTGCTGACGCCCAATCTCAAGGACTTCGCGCGACTCGGCAACGCCACGCTCCACGTCTTCAGCCGCGTCGGACACGGCGTCCCCCGCGAGGTGCCGTCGGCCTACGCGCGCGTCGTCGCCGACTTCCTCGAGCACGGCGTCATCAACGCCCAGACCATCGCCACCGCCGTCGCCGAAGCCGCCCGCGCCTAGGGACTGTTCACAGTAGCGGGGAGACCTACCCAGGCGGGATCGCGTGGCAGCACGGCCCGATCGCCAAAGTCCGTCATTCCAGCCCCCATCGTCATTCCAGCCCCCATCGACACGCCAGCCCCCATCGTCGTTCCAGCCCCCATCGTCATTCCAGCTTGTCTGGAATCTCGCCCGATTTCCCACCTGACCAGAAGCACCCACAAGGAACCACGCCCCAGACCTCACTGCGACGACGATCACACCACCCTCACCATGTCCGCCATGCCAGCCCCCATCGTCATGCCAGCCCCCATCGTCATTCCAGCTTGTCTGGAATCTCGCCCGATTTCCCCTGGCCAGAAGCACCCACAAGGAACCAGGCCCCGAACTTCGCTGCAACGACGATCCTCGACCACGGCCTCGCCCTGATCTGGGAATCGCTCCAGTTACTGTGAACAGACCCTAATCGAACGTGATCACGAAGCGTCCACGATGACCGCCTTGCTTGAACAGACGGTGCGTCTCGGACGCCTGATCGGCCGGGTAGGTTGAGTTGACCCGCAGCGTCACCTGACCGGCTTCGACCTGTTCGCGCAAGCGCTCGAGCAGGTCGGCGCGGCGGTCGTACTCGAACACCCACGTCACGTGGAAGTTGATCCCGCGTTCGCCGCCGTCGGGACCGCGCCAACCGCGGACCGAGGCATACGCGCCGCCATCCTTGATCGCGCCCAGCGTCTGCTCGTTCTGGACGGACCCATCAGCGAGGCCGTCCACGCCGTCGGGTGCGACCTGGCGAATCTGATCAGAGATGTCCGCGCCGCGCGGAACGATGATGTCTGCGCCAAGCTCCCGAACGAGCGCCACATCCCGCTCAGCCGCGTCGGCGATGACCGTGAGCCCGTCGGCCTTGCCAAGCTCGACCATGTATCCCCCGTAGCAGCCGGCGGCGCCGGTCACCGCGAGCGTCTGGCCAGTCTGGAGCGCCAGCTGATCCAGCGAGAGCCGCGCGGTCAACGCGTTCATCGGCAGCGTCGAGGCCTCCGCGTGGCTGGCTCCGGCGGGAGCGCGGCTGACGGCGTCGGCCTGCAACACGATCGACTCTCGATACGCGCCGTGGCTGCCGCGCGGGATCACCATGGCCATCGCCGCGTCGCCGACCTGCAGCGCAGTCTCGGTATCGGGACCTACCTCGTCAACGACGCCCGCGGCGTCCATGCCGGGAATGTAGGGCGGCGGACCAGACTCACGCAGCGCGTCCGCGCGCGCGCCGCCGCGGATGAACGTGTCGGTCGGATTGACCGTCGCTGCATGGACCCGCAAGCGCACCTCGCCCGGTCCCGCGTGGACCTCCGGCAGCTCCACAACCTGCAGCGCCTCGGGTCCGCCGAACTCCATCACGCCAACTCCGCGCATGGCAGCCTCCTCGTTCTGTGTCCTGTGTCCGCTGTGCTGTTCGATCTGAGCCTAGCTGTCTCACCAAATCGTTGCGCCATCATTGCTGCGCCATCGCCCGGCGCAACCGCTCCCGAGCCAGCCATGCCGCGGCCGGACCCTCAAACGGCTCCACCGAAATCTCCACGAGGGAAATCTCGCCCTCAAACTCGAACGGCGGCTCATAGTTGTCGCCCACCGGCGAGCGTCGGTCCGCCCCGATATCAAACTCTCCATGCGCGAACAGGACGCGGCGCTGCAGCTGTTCGACAGTGCCCTCAGCGACCGTCTCACCGTCGACGCTCAACGTCACGGCTGCGGGACCGCGCGGACTGTCGCTCTGCAGCGAAACGCCGACCACGATATCTCCGCCGGGCACGGTTGCGTCGGAGCGGATGCGGACCCAATCGTCGTAGGCGTGGTAGTCGAGATGCAGGTGGTTGTCCTTGATGTAGAGCGTGACGCCGCTGTGGATCGATCCGCGATTGAAGATCACCCCCTGCTGATCGGTGGAGCTACGCGACACCTCAGCGCTCAGGGTCCAGCTGCCAGCATCGATAGCCGGCGAGACTTCCGCCGCCAGGTGTGAGATCGGCGGCGTGAAGCGGTAGTGAAAGTCGTAGTGCGGACTGCCCGCAGCCTGCGACGGTTGGTTGACCTCCAGCGTGCGATCATCCAGCGGGAGCACACCGTTGCGGCCCGCCTCAACCCACCAGAGGTCTATCAGCGCGCGCAGCCGCTCGGGCTCGGCTTCAGCCAGGTTGTTGGACTCTGAGAAGTCCTCGTCAACGTGATAGAGCTCCCATTCGTCGTCCGACCAATCGGAGCCGTACTGATGCCGGGTCACGGCCTTCCAGCCGTCGTGCCAGATGCCGCGGTGGCCGAGCATCTCGAAGTACTGGACGTCTTTCGGCGTCGGCGCAGCACGATCGGCAAAGGCGTAGCTGAAGCTGGTGCCCGTGACCGGAATCTGCTCGCGGCCCAGGTGCGTGGCCGGCGGCTCAACGCCGAGCGTGTCCAGCACCGTCGGCAGCACGTCGGAGACGTGGTGGAACTGGTGTCGGATGCCGCCGCGCTCGGCGATCCCATCAGGCCAATGAGCGATCAACGGCACGCGAACGCCGCCGCCGTGCGTGTTCTGCTTGTACCAGCGCAGCGGCGTGTTGCCGGCCTGCGCCCAGCCCCACGGATAGTTGGACGCCGAGCGCGGGCTGCCGATCTCGTGCAGTCGCGACTGCACCTCCATCAGGTCATCGAGCGGACGGAAGATGCGCGGCTCGTCAGAGACACCAGTCGCGCCGCCTTCCTGCGACGCACCGTTGTCGGCCATCAGCAAGATCAGCGTGTTGTCCATCTGCCCGGAGGCTTCGAGATAGTCGAAGAGCCGGCCCAGCTGCGCGTCCGTGTGCTCCAGGAATCCGGCGAACGCCTCCTGCAAGGCAACCGCGAAGTTTTGCTGCTCCACCGACAGACTGTCCCACGCCTCCACGCCGGGGTTGCGCGGCGCGAGCACCGTCCCCTCGGGAATCACACCCAGTTCCTGCTGTCGCGCGAACCACTCCTCGCGGACCGCATCCCAGCCGACGTCCCACTTGCCGCGCTGGCGCTCGATGTACTCCGCCGGCGCCTGGTGCGGCGCATGTGTCGCGCCCAACGCGAAGTAGGTGAAGAACGGTTGGCCGGGATAGATCGACTGCTGGTCGCGCAGGAACGAAATGGCGTTGTCGACGAGGTCCTCGGTCAGGTGATAACCCTCTTCAGGGCGACGCGGCGGATCGACCAGGCTGTTGTCGCGGGTCAGCTCCGGGTAGAACTGGTCTGTCTCGCCCGGCAGGAATCCGTAGTAACGGTCGAAACCGCGCTGCAGCGGCCAGTTGTGGAAGGGGCCGGCCTGGCTGAACTCCTCGCTCGGCGCCAGATGCCACTTGCCCAGCGCAAAGGTGGCGTAGTGCTCGTCGCGCAGCAGCTCGGCCATCGTCGCGGCGTGCTGAGAGATGCGGCCGCGGGCGTGCGGATAGCCCGAGTTGAAGCCCGTCACCGCGCGCACACCGACGGCATGATGGTTGCGCCCGGTCAGCAATGCCGCCCGCGTCGGCGAGCACAACGGCGTCACGTGAAAATTGCTGAAGCGCAGACCGTTGTAGGCGAGCCGATCGATGTTCGGCGTGTCGATCGTCGATCCATAGCAGTTGAGATGAGCGAAGCCCATGTCGTCGAAGAGCACGATCAGCACGTTCGGCCGATCCTGCGGCGCGGTCGTCAGCGGCGGCCACCACGGTTCCGACTCACGGAAGGTGCGGCCAATCTTGCCCTCAAAAGCCTCCATCTGCGACATCACGGACTCCTCCTCCATGCAAAGCGAGATCACAGCGCGATGATCTCAGCCTAGCCCTCAGCGTCACACGACCTCCTCCGCGAGAGCATGCGCGGGCGTGGTTCCAGACAAGCTGGAACGACGGGGTTGCGCTGGAATGACGGGGTTGTGCTGGAATGACGCGGTTCTGCTCGAATGACGGGGTTGGGCTCGGATGGCGGGGTTGGGCGTAGCCCTCAGCGGCTGGACGATTGAGATGCGGCGCAGCGGAAGCCCGTGTTGCTGGTGGCGCTGTCGGGCGACAGCGCCAGCCGAGCCGCAGTCCGATAGCGCAGGCAATAGCTCTCGTGACAAAGGAAGCTGCCGCCCTTCAGCACTCGCAAGTCACCGTCGGCCGGACCCGTCGGGTCGGACGACACAGACAGGTCGTGGTAGATGTCGAACCAGTCCGAGCACCATTCCCAGACGTTGCCGGTCACATTGAACAAGCCATAGCTGTTCGGCTCAAAGGCGTCGACCGGGCAGGTGCCCGTCCAGCCGTCTTCGGCCAGATTCTCGGTAGGGAAGACGCCCTGCCAGACGTTCATCCGGTGCTCGCCGCCAGGCGTCAGGGCGTCCCCCCACGGATATGGCTCAGACTCCAGCCCACCGCGGGCCGCCCGTTCCCACTGCGCCTCCGTCGGCAGCGAGCAGCCTGCCCACTCCGCGTAGGCCAGCGCGTCGTTCCAGCTGACCTGGACAACTGGATGGTCCCAGCGCTCGTCGACGCTGCTCCCTGGACCTTCCGGGCTCCGCCAGGACGCCCCCTCGACCGCTCGCCACCAGGGTGCGTCCGCCGCCGCATGTGTCGGCGGAAAGTCATCGGGCAGGAGCCCCGCAAACACGAATGACCAGCCGATCCGCTCCGACTCCGTCTCGTATCCCGTCGCCTCAACGAAGACGGCGAAGTCCTGGTTGGAGACGGCGCAAACGTCAATCTCATACGCGGACAGAGTCACCTCCCGAAGCGGACCCTCGCCGTCGCCTGGATACGACAGCTCATCGACCGAACCCATCACGAACGAGCCGGCGGCAATCGCCGCCATCCGCCGCTCGGCCGCCGTGCGTTCGATCCCCCGTGCTGACACTCCCCCTGCGGGAGTCGTCCCTCTCCGGTTCGGCGCGCAGCATGACTCCATGCAGCAAACGCTACTACCGACACATCAGCTTGCGGAAGGCGCCGTCAGCATCGTCGCCTACCCTCCATCCAACACACAGACACCCACAGACGGATGGAGAGCGCCGCATGCAGATCACCGAGATTGACACCTTCGTCGTCGACGCCGGCTGGCGGCCATGGCAGTTTGTCGCCGTTCGCACATCCGACGGGATCACCGGCTACGGCGAGATGTCCGACGGTCGCAACCCGTTCGGCATCGTCGGCACGATCGAGGACATGAAGCCGATCCTGGTCGGCGCTGACCCACTCGCGGTCGAGGCTCGCTACTGGGACATGTACCGTCTCGCGCGTCAGTCTCCCGGCGGGATCGCGGCCAAGGCCATCGCCGGCGTCGAGCTGGCCCTCTGGGACATCAAGGGCAAGGCCTTGGGCGTGCCGGTCTATTCGCTCTTCGGCGGTCCCACGCGCGAGCGGCAGATGATCTACTGGTCCCACTGCGGATCATCGAGAGCGCGCAGCTACGACCAAATCCTCTGGCACGACGGCGCCGACTGGGTCGTCGGCGCGCCGCCGCTGCGCACGATGGACGACGTCACGACACTCGGAGCAGAAGTCAGAAACAAGGGCTTCCATGCGCTGAAGACCAACATCGTCTTCCCCGGTGATCCCACGGGCGTCTACGGCCCCGGCTGGGGCGGCACGACGAACATCGACCGCAACGTCACGCCCGCCTTGCTGCGCCACATCCACGAGTACATCGGCGCGCTCAAGGACGGCGCCGGGCCCGATCTCCAGATTGCGCTCGACCTGAACTTCAACTGCACACCGCTCGCCGCTCGGCAGATCTGCCAGACATTGGAAGACCTGGAGATGATGTGGGTGGAGATCGATATGTACGACCCCGAAGCGCTCGCCGACGTGCGGCGTCAGACGAGCGTGCCGATCACTTCTGGCGAGAATCTCTACACCATTCGCGACTACCGCCCATACTTCGAGGCGCGCTCAATGGACAACGTCATGATCGACGTCCCCTGGCAGGGCTTCGCCCGTTCCCGCGACGTCGCGCTGCTGGCCGAGAGCTATGAGCTGAACTGCGCGCCGCACAACTACTACTCACACCTCGCCACCATGCACGCCCTGCATCTCTGCGCCTCGGTCCCCAATGTGCGAATCATGGAGATCGACATCGACGACGTGCCCTGGAAAGACGATCTCGGCGGTGGACCGCTCGAAATCGTCGATGGTCATCTCGAGCTGCCCACCAAACCAGGCTGGGGCATCGAGTTCGACGAGGCGGTTGCCCGCCAGCACGTCTGGGAGCCAGGACGCGGCCCAGGCTTCACAGCCAATCGACGCTAACCGCTTCCGCCCCAGACGATGGGGCGGAGAAGCGCGATAGCATCAGGATGCGCCCCGCGACCTCATGGAGCTCCGATGACCAAGATCACCGCTGTCCGCTCGCACATGCTTCGCATTCCCCTCGACCATCCCACCTCGTTCTCCAATCGCACCGTCTATCACCGCGACCATCCAGTGGTCGTCGTGGAATGCGACGACGGCCAGCAAGGGATCGGCTTTTGCTACGCGGGTAACTCAAATGGGCAGCTGGTTACTTCTGCGGTCGACCATCTGTTCGCGCCACTCCTGATCGGTGAAGACCCGTTCCGAGTCGAAGGCCTCTGGGCCCGGATGTATCAAGAGTCGCTCCTCCACGGCCGCGCCGGCTCAACGATGCGGGCGCTGTCAATGCTGGACATCGCGCTGTGGGACCACAACGCCAGGGCAGCCGCGCTGCCGCTGTACCAGCTGCTCGGCAGCTTCCACGAAGACACCGTGCCGGCCTACGCGTCGGGCGGTTACTACCTCGAAGGCAAGGGACACGAAGGATTGCAACAGGAACTCGTCGGCTACCTGGAGATGGGCTTCGATGCCGTCAAGATCAAGGTGGGACGGCTGTCCGTGCGCGAGGAGGCATCGAGAATGCAGGCCGCCCGCGAGGCCGTCGGAGACGACATCCACATCATGCTCGACGCGAACAACGCCTGGTCGAATCTCGAGGACGCCCTCCGCTACATGTCCGCCTATGAACCGTCCAATCCCTATTGGATCGAGGAGCCGTTCTCGCCGGACGCGATCAACCTGCACGCCAAGCTGGCGCAACGCACCGGCGTGCCGGTCGCAACCGGCGAGATCGAAGTGGGCCGCTGGCGCTTCAAAGACCTCATGGATCAGGACGCCGCGATGATCCTGCAGCCCGATGCCGCGGTGCTCGGCGGCGTCACCGAGTTTCGCCGCATCGCCCAGACGGCCGCATCCTACGGCGTCTCGATCTGTCCGCACTGGTTCCACGACCTGCACCGACACCTGGTCGCCGCGTCGCCCAATGCGACGTATGTCGAGTTCTTCCCGGACGACCAGGTGCACAACTTCCGCAACCTGATCGACCGTCAGACCGAAGTGCGAGACGGGCGTCTGGTGCTGCCCGAGCAACCAGGTCTGGGCTTCGAATTCCTCCCTGAGGCCATCGCCAAGTACGAGCTGAGCGCCTAACGCGGGCGATCGGCAACGACCACGCCGTTGGCAATCGCGAGCTGGCCCTGATCGTTTCGCATCTCGTAGAAGATGATCTCACGGCCGCCCTCGTCTCGGACTTCGGTCGCGACGACGCTCACCTCTGTGCCTGGGATCACCATGCCGCGGAACTGACCAGCAAAGCGGACCAACCTCGTCGGATCGCCGCCCAGGTTTCGGTTGATCACCTCGCGCAGCGCGAGCGTGATGTTCGCCGATCCGTGCAGGATGATGTCCGGCAGCCCAGCCGCCAGGGCGACGCGGCGTTCGGTGTGGATCGGGTTCCAGATATCCGCGCATTCGGTGTAGACGTGGGGCGCCTGCGGCGCGATCGGAAACGTGACGGACCAGACCGGCGCCACACTCTCAGCTGAGGCCGTCGGCAGCGGCGGCGCGGACGCCAGCTCAATGTCCTCGCCATCAAGCTCTGCGCCTCGCGTGATCCCATCGGAATCCATCGTCGCCACCAACTCGCCCTGCGAGTCGCGGAACTCATATCGCTGCGAGCTGAAGACGCCGGCCCGCGTCTGGCGGATGGCGGTGCTGCGTCCCTGCGCCGTAATCACGTCGCCCTCGCGCGCGTGACGCTCGAACCGAACGTCAACCGCCGCGTGGACGCCGCGACGCACCACGGCCAGGTCGAGCTCAACGTCGGGCATGAAGCGGCTGTTCCACTGCCAGCTGAAGACCATACCCGGATGCGCGATCAGGCCGTCGGGACGGTCGTCCTCGAAGTAGGCGGGATTGAAGTCGCCGACGCCGCCGGCAAACGCCGTGATCGCCCGCGCCGTGACCTCGAAGGACTTGGCCACGGTGAAACGACCCACATCTGCGGGCATGCGCAGCGTCGGAGCGCCCGTTGCCGAACTCATACCCTTGCCCGTTCCGGCGACTCGGCCTTGTGCTCGTAGCGATCCCAGTGCAGCACCTCATCGATTGGGCGGCGGCGGATCGGTCCGAAGTTGCCCGTCGGCCAGCCAAGCGGGATCAGCACCATCGGCAAGATGTGGTCGGGCAGGTTGAGCACCGCCTGCGCTCGCTCTCGACCGTCGCCGATGAAGGCGAGCGTCGTCGGCACACTGCCGACTTCCAACGCTCTCGCGGCGAGCAGCAGATTCTGCACAGAACCCCAGACCTCGGTCGCGGCGCCCGCGCCCTCGGCGAACGTGCCTTGCGGAGCGCGCACGATGTCGGCGCATGCAATCACGATCGCCGGCGCCTCGTGCAGGTGATTCATCTGATGTTCGACCGCCGCCAGAAACCGCTCTCGGCGCCCGGCGTCGACGTGCGGGTTGGCGGCCTCGCGGTTGTTGGCCAGATAGGTCGAGACCCCGGCCCGATTCAAGTCTGCGAGCTGCTGTTTGACCTCAGGATCGCGCACGACGACCCAGTGCCGCGACTGCCGATTCGAGCCGCTGGGACCGAGATGCGCCGCCTCAATCAGCTGGACGAGCACATCTTCGGGAATCGGATCGGGCTTGTAGCGCCGCATCGCCCGCGCCGTCTGGATGACGTCAAAAAACTCCATGGTCTCTCCTCGTTTCAGAGCGCCGCTGGGCGCTCAGTCTGGATAGGCAATCAGTTCGACGAGATTGCCATCGGGATCGCGACAGTAGACGCTGACGCCTTCAGCGGTGCCAGCCGAGCGTCCGCCAACGCGGTTCGCAGGCCCTTCGATCACCTCAGCGCCGGCGCTCGCGATGGCTGCGGCGGCCGACTCCGCCGAACCGTCCCAGACGAAACAGAAATCGCCGCAGCCCGGCTCTGCCGTCGGACCCCGCAGGGTGAAGCGATCGTTCTGCCACAGCCTCGGATCGTGGACGTTGATCTTTTGGTCGCCGCACGCGATCGCAAACATCGGGAACTCGCCCGATCTCCATTCCGACTCATGGACGATGTCGAATCCCAGCGCGCGGTAGAAGCCCATCAGCGCTTCGGGATCGCCAGCCGGAATCGCCACGTGGTCCATGCCTGTGACTGCCATCGCACGCCTCCAATCGCGGACTTCGCCTCATGCTAGCCGTCGGCACTCACGCTCCTGCCCGCGCCTGCGGCGGCTGATAGCCTGCTGTTGTCCTACTCTCTCCTGTCCTGCACATCCCTGGAGCCTGACGTGCCCGATATCTCCGCTCAAGACACCTTCCCTCGCAAGCGATTGACCATCGGCGAAACCACCATGGCCTACGTCGATGAAGGCGATCCCAACGCTGACCCGATCGTGTTTCTGCATGGCAACCCGACCTCGTCGTATCTGTGGCGCAACATCATGCCGCACCTCTTCGACTCGGCCCGCTGCCTGGCGCCTGATCTGATCGGCATGGGCGTCTCGGGATCGTCACCGAGCGGGTCGTACCGCTTCGTCGACCATGCCGCTTGGCTCGATGCCTGGATCGACGGCATGGATCTCGGCGGCAACATCACATTCGTCATCCATGACTGGGGCTCGGCACTGGGCTTCCATTGGGCCAACCGACGCCGCGACCGCGTCAAGGGACTCGTCTACATGGAGGCAATCGTGCGGCCCGTCACCTGGGATGAGTGGCCCGAGGCGGCGGCCCGCATCTTCCAGGGCATGCGCTCTGAGGCTGGCGAAGACATGGTGCTCGAGAAGAACATCTTCGTCGAACGCATCCTGCCCGGAAGCGTCTTGCGCGGCCTGACTGAGGAAGAGATGGACGTCTACCGTCTCCCCTACCGAGAGTCAGGCGAGTCGCGCCGCCCGACGCTGACCTGGCCGCGCGAGATCCCCATCTCGGGCGAACCGGCGGACGTGGTCGAGATTGTCCAGAACTACGCGGACTTCCTCGCCTCCGAAGCGTCGGCGCACATCGCCAAGCTGTTCGTCAACGCGGACCCGGGCGCAATCCTGCGGGGCGCGCAACGCGACTTCTGCCGCGATTGGCCCAACCAGTCAGAAATCACCGTACCCGGCAATCACTTCATCCAGGAGGACTCGCCCCACGAGATCGGCGAGGCGATCCGCGAGTGGTACGCAGGCATTTGAGCAGGACGCGAACCGATGACTGAGATCACGACCGCCCAAGCAGCGCACGCCGAGCTCGATCAAGCCCGCGAAGCCTTCCGCAACCTCGTCGGCGACCTGTCCGAATCGGATTGGAACCGAACCAGCAACAACGCCGGCTGGACCAACGGTCAGTTGTGCTGGCACATCGCCCTGACCGCGAGCGGCGGAACGCTGCGGGTATCGCGGCTGCGCGAGAACAAGGACATGAAGCCGCCTGGCCCGCTGATGGCCGTCCTCCACCTGTTCAGCTTGTGGCTGGTGCGAATCCGCTCACGCGGCGCAACACCAGACTCCGTCCTGGACTTCTTCGACGAGCGCCTGGCATTGACTCGAGCGACGATCGATACCATCGCCGACGACGAGTGGAGCAACGGCGGCGTCTTTCTCGGCGAACGGACGACCGTCGGCGACTCCTTCGGATTCCTGCGCGACCACATCAACGAGCACGCCGCCGAGCTGCGCCGAGACTAGCCAAGCCGCGCACGCCGACGCCGCTTCCTCAGACGTGTATCTTCGAGTCCACACCGCCACAGTGCGCAGCGGACGGGACCGCGAACGATGCCAGAAGTGACCAACGCCGAAGAAGCGCGAGCCGCGTTAGACGAGGCGCGAGAGCAGTTTCGCGAACTCGTCCTCGCCCTCGCCGACGACGACTGGAACCGCCCCAGCAACAACGCCGGCTGGACAAACCGTCAGCTCTGTTGGCACATCGCCTTCGGAGCAGGCGCCGGCGGCAGCACCGTAGGACGCCTGCGCCGAAACAAAGGCTTGAATCCACCCGCGCCCGTGATGGCCATCTTCAACCTGACCAGCAAGTGGATGGTGCGGATTCGCTCTCGCAACGCGACGCCGCAGTCGGTGCTCGCCTTCTTCGACGAGGGCCATGGCAAGACCGTCAAGCTGGTCGACACCGTCGCCGACGACGAATGGGACAACGGCGGTGTGTTTCTGGGCCAGCCGATGACGGTCGGCGGCGCGTTCGCCTTCATGAAGGAACACGTGGCCGAGCACACCGCTGAACTCCGGCGTGGCTAGCGACGTCCCGTGACGCTGAGCGCCGACGACATCTTCGAGCGCTACCCGCCGCTGCGCGACATGGAAGCGGTCCCGCTGTTCCAGGAGCTCGGCTACCGATTCACCGACGCCGGCGACGGCTGGTGCGAGATCACACTGCAAGCCTCTGCCAAGACCCATAACCTCTACGGCATCGTGCACGGCGGCGTCTGGCTGCTCGTCGCTGACTCCGCCATGGGCGGCGCATTAGGGACAATCCAGGCCGAGGGTGAACGCGTGATCACCGCGCAGTCGGAGTTTCGCTGGCTGCGCGGCCTCGACGGCGACACGATCCGCGCCAGGGCTGAGGTGATTCGGCGCGGTCGGACGCTGAGTCACTGCTCGGTCGATCTGTTCGACGATCAAGGCCGGCACATCGGTCACGGCAACGGCACATATGTGATGCTGCCTCCCGAATGAGCGAGCAGAGCCTGCGGAAGCACTACCCTAAGCGCCCAACGCATTGCAGAGAGGGACAATTCCATGGCTGGTCGACTGGAGGGCAAGGTCGCGCTGATCACCGGCGGCGCGCGCGGACAAGGTGCGGCTGAGGCTCAGCTCTTTGCCGACGAAGGAGCGTCCGTCGTCATCACTGACGTGCTCGATACCGACGGCGAGGCAACGGCCGCTTCCCGCGACAGCATCCGCTACCGGCACCACGACGTGACCAGCGAGGACGAGTGGATCTCGGTCGTGGCCGACGTGCTCGAGGATTTCGGCAAGATCGACGCCTTCATCAACAACGCCGGCATCTACCGCAGCGCATCAATCGCCTCGACCGAGCTGGACATGTACCGCCAGGTGATCGACATCAACCAGGTCGGCGTGTTCCTCGGTCTCAAGCACGTCGGTCCCGTCATGGCGGCCGCTGGCTCAGGCTCGATCATCAACATCTCATCCATCGCCGGCATTCGCGGCGGCGCAGGATCGATCGCCTACACCGCCTCCAAGTGGGCCGTGCGCGGCATGACGAAGGCCGCAATGTCCGAGTTTGCGCCGTCCGGCGTGCGCTGCAACTCAATCCATCCCGGCCTGATCGAAACACCGATGCTGCATCAGCTGCCCGCGATCGAACAGGGCAACACCGACCAACTCGTGCGCCGAATTCCCTACGGCCGCATCGCCGAAGCGGCAGAAGTCGCCAAGCTCGCGCTGTTCCTCGCCTCCGACGACTCGGAGTACATGAACGGCGTCGAGTTCATCATCGACGGTGGCATGACCCAGGGCTTCTAGCGAACTCGGTGAACAGCCGATCCCACGAGACGACGGGAGGTCACGGACATGGCGGCGCCGCCCGTCCAGTACGCCCAAACCGAAGACGGCATGGCCATCGCCTACAGCGAGCAGGGCGACGGCCCACCGCTGATCGTCTCCACCGGTCCGATGCTGCCGCTCGAACAGGGCTGGGGCGACGGCGGCGTCTGGTCGCGCTTGTCGGAGTCGTTCCGCGTCGTTCGATTCGACCCACGCGGCTGCGGCATGTCAACGCGGCAGAACGCGTTCGGCTCCTACTACGACGAAGCGCAAGACCTGCTCGCTGTCGCCCGGGAGCTCGACGTGCCGCGCGTGCCAGTCTTGGGCTACTACCTGGGCACGCCCTCGGCGGTGATTGCGTGCATCGAGGATCCCGAGCGGTTCTCGCACTTGATCTTGCACCAGCCAATCCCCCTGCGCGGGCAGAGCTCGCCATCCACGGGCAACGTCCCCGAAGACCTGGGCGATCAGATGATCTCGACGCTGTTGAGGATGGGTTGGCAGTATCACTTCGAGCCGGCCCGGCGCGCGCTCCTGTTGCTCCTCGCTCCCGACGCAGACATGGACACCCTGCGCCTGATGGCAGAGTCGATGCATCACTATCCGAGCACGGAGCGGCTCCTGCAGGTCCTGCCCGAGCTACGCAGCCTGAACCTGGCCGACGACATTCACGCGATCACCGCGTCGACGCTCGTGTCGGTCACGCCGGAGGACGCCAGAACCGGTATCGGCCGGGTCTGGGCCCAATCGATCCGAGGCGCGCGACTCTCAATGCTGCGCTCGCAAGGTTGGGTCCTGGAAGACGGCAATCCGCTGATCGAAGAGCTGGCTCAATCGATGGAAGAGTTCATCCGCCCCGCGCCTCGAGCAGCGATGCCCGTCTCGGCCACACGAACCGTGCTGTTCACCGACATCGAGGGGTCGACCGGCCTCCTGGAGCGGCTCGGCAACCTTGGCTCACGCCAGATCACCCGCGAAGTCGAGGAAATGACCCGCTCCAGCCTGCGCAAGCACGGCGGCAATGAGGTCAAGACCATGGGCGATGGCGTGATGGCCTGGTTCACGATGGCGTCCGCTGGCCTGGACGCGGCCATTGATCTGCAACGATCGCTGGCGCTCAGGCACAATGAGCTCGGCGTCCGCGTGCGCATCGGACTCAGCGCCGGCGAGCCGATCGAGGAGGGCGACGACCTCTACGGGGCGACCGTCAATCAAGCCGCGCGCATCATGTCGCTGGCGCAAGGCGGCGAAATCTTCGTCTCCAACATCGTGCGCGGTCTCGTCCAGGGACACGAGTATCGGTTCCAGGACATGGGCGCCCGACGGCTGCGCGGCTTTGACGAGTCGGCGCACCTCTATCAACTGAACTGGCAAGCCTCGTAGGCACTGGAGAGGACTCCACAATGAGCACGATGACCAAGCGGGAACGCGTTCGAGCCGCGATCGCCGGTGAGACCGTCGACCGCGCCCCCGCCTCGCTGTGGGGCCACGATTTCCTGCGCGAGTGGAGCAACGACGAGCTCGTCGGCGCCACCTGCGAGCAGTACGAGGCCTACGACTGGGACTTCATCAAGATCAATCCGCGCTGGACGATGTTCCCCGAAGCCTGGGGCGCCATCTACGAGCCGCCCACGGACCAATCCAATCCAACCCTGGTCAGACGTGCCGTGGAGGAACTTGACGAGCTGCACGATGTCGTCTCCGTGCACGCGGAGCGCGGCGTGCTCGGCGAGCACATCGAGGCGACGAGGCTCGTCGTCGAGCGCACCAAGGGCGAAGTCGACGTCGTGCAGACGGTCTTCTCGCCGATGGCCACCTTGAGCTTGATGTTCGGGCATCCGAGGGCGTTCAAGCAGGCCGCGCGCGAGGTCCCGGCGGCCGTCCACGGCGCAATCGCGCGGATCACCGAAACCATCATCAACTACAGCCGCGCCAACCTGTCCGCCGGAGCGTCCGGTGTCTTCTACGCGCCGCTGCAATGGGCCAGCCGTGACAATGCGGCGCCCGACTTCTACCTGGAGTTCGGACGGCCCTACGACCTGCAGGTGCTCGACGCCATCCACGACGCCGAGTTCAACATCCTCCACGTCTGCCACACCAACAACATGCTGATCGACATCCTCGACTACCCCGTCCAGGCCTTCAACTGGGACGATCAGCACCCCACCAATCCGAGTCTGGCCGACGTCTGGTCGCAGACCGACAAGTGCGTCATGGGCGGCGTCAGCCGCAGCGGCCTGGGCGAGCTGAGCGCCGACGACATCCGCCAGCAAGCATCGTCAGCCGCCGCTGTCGGCAGCAGCCGGATTTTCGTCAGCGGCGGCTGTTCAATCCCGCCGCACACGCCGCCCCAGAATCGGACTGCGGTCGCCGCCGGCGCCCGAGGCGGTTAGGCAGTCGCCGCCAGAGGATTGCGCCAGCGCAGACCGGGGAACCTCCCGAAGTCGCGGTCCCTCGAGTGGACGTCCGCGTCGTGCTCAATGGCGATCGCCGCGATGTGCGCGTCGGGGACGAGGTTGCCAGCTGTTCCTGTGACCGTGAGCAACTCTCTGAGGATCGTCAAATGGCGAACGCCAGGATTCACAATGTTGATTCGCGGGTGGTCTAACCATTCTGTGACGATGCTGACCGCAGTATCCGCGTTCAATGGCCTTGCCAGTACGTCTCGTTTGGTCGTGATTCGAACGAATCCTGAAGCAACCGACCAAGGAATGCCCACTTGTTCATCGCTCGCCAGCAATCGGCTCCACCACCGAACCGCCGCAGGATGCGAGCGATCCGTTTCATTGTGAACATAGATCAACATGTTCGTGTCGGGGATGATCACGATCGGTCGTCTTGCAGGCGTCGATACGCTTCGTCATCATCGTCGTTGAGATAGTCCTTCAGTCGATCTGGATCGATGCCCGGTTGGTATTCGCTGCTGAACGTGCGTATCACGAAAGCGGGGCGCACTCCAGCATCCCCAACTGTCAGTCCGATCCTCATGGCTTCGTTGCCAAGCTCACGTAGCGGCTTTCTCTGCGCCTTGGCCTGCTCTTGGAGCACAGACGCGACATCCTCGTCTAGCGTGATGGTCACTTCAGTGGTCATGTAGCCAACCTTACTCCCTAGCTGCCCGTCGGAATCCGATAGAGCTCCGACGCATTCTGCTGCAGCACCGCCGTACGCACTTCGGGATCGAGATCGCCCAATACGTTGGCAATGTGCTCCTGACTCCTCGGGTAGAGGCACGTCGGGTGCGGGAAGTCAGTCTCGAACAACACGTTCCTCACGCCGATCTGCTCGATGACCTTTCGCGGCCCAAAGTCCTCGAACCAGAAGCAGGCCCAGATGTTGCGGCGGAACTTCTCCGTCGGGCGCAACTCGTGATGCTTCACTTCGGTCGGAACCATCTCGTCCCACTGGTACTCGCAGGCCTCGAGCAGGAACGGAATCCAGCCGATGCCGCTCTCGACCGAGACGAACTTCAGACGCGGAAACCGCTCCAGCGTGTCGGAGTAGAGCAGGTTCGAGATCATCCGCGCGTTGTCGATATAGATGTTGGCCGCGCCGATGGCCATCTTGCGCTCGGGTCCCATCGACTCCCACGGCGACGAAAGAAACGGCGACGGCGCTCCTTTGGCCCCGCCGGAGCCAATGTGGAAGTTGAGCACGACATCCAGGTCCTGCGCGAGCTCAAAGAACGGGTCCCAGTGGCTCGTGCCGTAATCGGGCAGGTCGAACTTCTCCGGCGTGTCGCAGATCGTGTAGCCGCGGCAGTCGTACTCCTCCACGGTGCGACGCATCTCGGCGAGCGTGGCGTCGAGATCCCAGAACGGCAGCAGCGCCTGCGGGAAGAGGCGGCCGCCAGACTCCGACTGCCACTCGCCCATGGCGTCGTTGTAAGTCGTCACGCAAGCGTTGCGCAGTTCGAGGTCCTCGATGTCGAGGAATCGTGCAGAGGCGAACCCGGAAATGTTCGGATACACAATCTGCGCGTACAGGCCGAGCCGCTCCATCAGCTCGAGCCGGGCCGGCACCTCGTATGCGGCAGCATCGAGCCGGTCGAAGTCGTGCACGCCGAGAATGCCGAGCACCTTGTCGCCGCTGCTCTCCACGACCGAGAGTCCGACCGGTCCGAGCGGCACATCGCCGTCGACGAACCACATGTGTTCACCGTCCACCTTGCGCAGCTGCGGCATCCGATCCCGCAGCGTCGCCGGCGCCCGCGACGTCCACAGGTCGGGCGGCTCCGTGACATGCGAGTCGCAGTCGATCACGTCAATGCCTTGAATCGCATTGAGCATCGGGTTCTCGTGAACGGTGGGGTTGGCGCTGACCATGATCGTCTCCCTACTGCGGCATCGCTGCAGCTGCATCATGCTGCAGCGTCGTTGGCGCGAGGATAGCGATTCGCGGCATGGATGGGCTGGCGCGCGCTGCGCCCCCCGCAAGGAGAGCCCATGCCGTACGTTGCGAACATCGAGATGCATTGGAAGGACGTGACCTCGTGAGCGCTTTGGATGGCAAGGTTGTCATGGTCACCGGCGCCGCGTCGGGCATTGGACTCGCCACCGCCCAGCTGTTCGCAGACGAGGGAGCGCGAGTGGCGATGTTCGACCGCAACGCTGACCTCGTCAACGAGACAGCGCAACAGATCGGCCCAAACGCCATGGCGATCAGCGGCGATGTGACCAACGAAGATGACGTCGCTGCGGCGGTTGAGTCTTGCGTCGAGCGCTTTGGCCGCCTCGATGCCAGCTTCAACAACGCCGGCATCGCAGGCGGCGCTCCGCTGCACGAGCAGGAGCTGGTAGCGTTTCAACGCGTTATTGACGTCTGCCTGACCGGCGTCTTCCTCTGTCTGAAGCACCAGTCGAAGCAGCTGATCGCGCAGGGTGAGGGCGGCTCGCTGATCAACACCGCGAGCATCAACGCCACACAGGCGACCAAAGGGCTGAGCGCCTACTGCTCGGCCAAGGCCGGTGTCGCGATGCTGACCAAGGTGTCCGCGCTGGAACTGGGCGAGTACGGCATTCGCGTCAACGCAATCGGCCCCGGTCACACGAAGACACCGCTGACCGAACGCGCCCGCGACCTGCCGGGTTTCGACGAAGCAATGATCAACGCCACCCCGCTCGGACGCCTCGGCGAGCCTGACGACATCGCTCAGATGGCGCTCTTCCTCGCCAGCGATACCAGCCCCTGGGTCTCCGGGCAGCTCTTCTACGTCGACGGCGGGATCACGGTCAACGAGCTGCCGCCCGGCTTCGATCCGTTCGCGCAAGGCCTGATCCGCCAGCAACGCGGATAGCCACGGCAGATAGACGAGGCGAAACGCCTCTAGCATTGGGGCGCAGCAGATTCCAGAAGCGGAGGCAGCGATGGGACAGTTGGACGGCAAGGCAGCGCTGATCACCGGCGCAGCATCAGGCATTGGACTGGCGGCGGCCAAGCTGTTCGCGGAGGAGGGCGCACAAGTCGCGCTCGCCGACCGCAACGCCGACGGCGCGGCCGAAGCAGCGCGCGAGATCGGCTCCCAAGCCATGGCGATCAGCGCCGACGTGACCAACGAAGACGACGTCGCCAACATGGTCTCGTCCTGCATCGACCGGTTCGGACGGCTCGACGTCGCCTTCAACAACGCCGGCATCGGCGGCTTCTCACCGATCCAGGAGTATCCCCTGGCTCAGTTCCAGCAGGTCATCGACGTTTGCCTGACCGGTGTGTTCCTCTGCATCAAGCACGAGTCCAAGCACCTGATCGCGCAGGGCGAGGGCGGTTCGATCATCAACACAGCGTCGCTCAACGCCATCCAGGCGACCGAGGGGCTCTCGGCCTACTGCTCGGCCAAGGCCGGCGTGGCCATGCTGACCAAGGTCTCGGCGCTCGAACTGGGCCGTCACAACATCCGCGTCAACAGCATCGGACCAGGACTGATTCGCACGCCGCTGACCGAGGGCTTGCGGGCGGCACCCGGGCTCGAAGACGCCTTTGCCCACGAAGCCCCGCTGGGACGCATCGGCGACCCCGAAGAGGTCGCCCAGCTGGCCATGTGGCTGGCTTCGGATGCGTCCTCGTTGATGACCGGTCAGACGGTGCAGCTCAATGGCGGTGCAGACATTAACAGGTACCCGCCGCTGTTCGAGTTCTTCGGACAACAAGCGCTCTAGAAGGGCTCAGGCCATGCGAGAGTTTGCCGGCAAGACAGCAGTCGTCACCGGAGCCGCGAGCGGCATGGGACTCGCCTTCGCCCAACGCTTCGCGGCCGAGGGCATGAACGTCGTCCTCGCCGACATCGAGGAAGAAGCGTTGAACGCCCAGGTGACCCGACTGCGCCAGGCAGAGCGCAACGTGCTCGGCGTCGTGGTCAACACGATGCGCCGAGAAGCGCTCGAAGAGCTGCGCGATCGAACGATCTCGGAATTCGGCAACGTCCACATCCTGGTCAACAACGCCGGCGTCGCCGGCGGAGCGGACGTCGGACTCCGCGCAGACGGCACCATTCGTCCCGCCTGGGAAGTGCCCGACTCCACCTGGGAGTGGATCATGGGCGTCAACTTCTGGGGCGTGCTGTACGGAATTCAAGTCTTCGTCCCCCACATGCTGGCGCATGGCGAGGACGGGCACATCGTCAACACCGCCTCGTTGGCCGGGTTGATGCCAGGCGGCGGCGCCTACAGCGTCTCCAAGCACGCGGTGCTGACCCTCACTGAAGGTCTCTATCAGCAGTTCCAGATGCTCGGGGCAAACCTCAGCGCTTCGGTGCTGTGTCCGGGATTCGTCAACACCAACATCGGATCAGCCGAGCGCAACAAGCCCGCCGAGTTCGGCGACGCGAGCCAGCGCACTGCTGAGCAAGAAGCAGCCATCGACGTGATGCTCGGCGGCGGCATGGACCCGAGCCAGGTCGCCGACCTGGTCTTCGACTCAATCGTCGAGCAGCGCTGCTACATCCTGCCCCATCCTGCCTGGGATGACGTCGTGCGCGGACGCGTCGAACACGTCCTGGCTCGAGGCGCACCGATCTCTGTCGACATCGAAGAGATGATGCGTCGACGAGCCGACGGCCAACAGGTCTAACCAATCCCCAGCACTCGAAGGGAACACACCATGCGCGAGTTTGCAGGCAAGACAGCCGTCGTCACCGGGGCGGCCTCGGGAATGGGATATGCCTTTGCCGAGCGCTTCGCTGCCGAGGGCATGAACGTAGTCCTCGCCGACATCGAGTCCGAAGCGCTCAGCGCCGCCGTGCTCCGATTGGAGCAGCAGGAGCGCAACGTGATCGGCGTCGAGGTCAACACGATGCAGCGCGACAAGCTCGAACGGCTGCGCGACCAGACGCTCGATCACTTTGGCAAAATCCACGTGCTCTGCAACAACGCCGGCGTGACCTCCCGCCAGGACGGCGGACTGGGCGCTGGAACCGGCGCGATTCCAGTCTGGGAAGTGCCAGACTCGACCTGGGACTGGGTCATGGGCGTCAACTTCTGGGGCGTGCTGTACGGATTGCAGGCGTTCGTACCGTCAATGCTCGAGCACGGCGAGACAGGCCACATCGTCAACACCGCGTCGGTCGCTGGATTGATCCCAGGCGCATCGGCCTACAGCGTCTCGAAACACGGCGTGCTCACGCTGACCGAGGGCCTCTGGCATCACCTGCGAGCGGCCAACGCCAATGTCTCCGCCTCAGTGCTCTGCCCTGGATTCGTCAACACGCAGATCAACGAGGCCGAGCGCAATCGACCCAGCGAGTTCGGCGAGTCGATCGAGGCGAACGATGCTCAGCGGATGGCGTCACAGGTGTTCCTCGGCGGCGGCATGGATCCGTCAGACGTGGCCGACCTGGTCTGGAACGCAATGGTCGATGACCAGCTCTACATCCTCCCGCACGACGGTTGGCGAGACGTGATCCAGGGCCGCATCGAGGCGGTCCTGGCCGGTCAGCAGCCAGTCGACATCGACTTCCAGCAAATGGTCGCACGTCGCGCCCAAGGCGCCGACATCTGAGGCATCACTCTTCGTGGGAAAATCGGCTATTGCAACTTCTCGGTGTTGAGCAGCTGCGACGCCGCATTTGACTCCGCCTCTATGGCCGTGGTTCTCTGTCTCGCGCCGTACACGAATATGCTGGCCAAGATGACGAGGTCAACTCCACTCAGAATGGATCCTGCCACAGTGTCGACAAACACCGCGATGGCTGTACTCGCCGCAAGAAACAACACGGCAACGAAGGCAGCGATGTAGAGGCCGTGCCGAGCTCGTTGAAGATCTTCACGAAGAGCAACGTTCTCAGCACTTAACGAATCACGCTCCATCTGCTGCCGATGGCGAGTCTCACTCTCAGCCATTTGCATGATCCGCTCTGCGAATCCCTGCTGGACATCTTCGTAACCCTGCAACACTGGCGGCGGCGGCAGCGGACCACTGAACGCCTCCGTGGTCCTGGATTGCACTAACAGCGTCGGAGCTTGCCGCTCGGCGCCACCGTCGTGCTCTGACTCACCATCTTGCTGCTCAGACATCGGTTGTTTCGGCAGAATCTCTATCGTCCGCGTCCACGGGATCTGGTAGAACTCTCCAGATGTCCTGACCGACAGCATGCCAATCATCTTTGATGGCGTCAAAGGCGCTCCTCGACGCGATCTGGGACGACATGTAGACCCGGGGAGCGAATGCTCCAGCAAAGTCAAACAGACTGATAGCTCCAGTGACCAGCGATGGCCTTGCGCTGGAGATCAGCAATCCACGAGCGGGACGCCGAAGGAGCGGCCTCGCTCTGCTTGGCCGTTCAAGGCGGCTCATGCGCCGGCGAGTGAGAGAACGATGAGCCACGGACCCACCCCGCTATTCGTCGCCCGACTCGAGCTGTGCAGCGAACTCCCGGCGCCCGACACGCTCCTTCTCCGTCTTGTCGAGCACCGTCTCGGGAATCCAGAACGGCAGATGATTGTCCGCCCGACTCGGCGCCAGCAAATCGTCCAGGTCCATGACCAGCTCTCGGCGGTCGTACTTGGTCTGCTCGTGACCCTCCCACATTGGCAGCATCGCGATCGCGTCGAACGGACAGACCTCGACGCAGATGTTGCAGCGCATGCAACGGCCGAAGTCGATGTAGAAGTCGTTGATGACCGACTTGTGATTGCTCTTGCCCGCGGCGTGCGCGGGATTCTTGGTCAGCGTGGTCGTCATGCAGTCGACCGGGCAGGCCGCCGCGCACTTGCCGCAGCCGGTGCAGTTCGGCTCCTCGAGCTGGTGGTTCCAGATCAGGTACGGAAATGTGCGCGCCCGCTTGGGCAGCTGCTTCTTCTCGTAGGGGTAATGCACCGTCACCGGTCCGCGCCTCAGGACCTGCGCCCCGCGTCCGATGACCTTAAACACTCCGCGCATGACCCGCTCCCTCTGTTGCAGCGCTCAACTCACAGGATAGCGCACGACGTTCGGGCTGCTCAGAGCGCCATCTCGGGCACGACGTCAGGAATCTGCAGCGGCGCGCCGGTCCATCGCGCGACTTGCTCCGCGCTGATGCCCGGCGCCGTTTCTCGCAGCACCAGACCGTCCACGCGCACGTCAATCACTGCCAAATCTGTGATAATCACGTCCACGCAACGCCCAGCGGTCAGCGGATACTCGCAGGACTCGACAATGCGCGGCTCGCCGTCCCGCGTCACGTGCGCCATCGCCACGATCAGCTTGCGCGCCCCGACCGCGAGGTCCATCGCGCCGCCGACACTGCCGCCGCCGCGAGCGGGCACGTACCAGTTGGCCAGGTCGCCCCGCGCCGACACTTGCAATCCGCCCAGCACCGCCGCATCGATATGGCCGCCTCGAATCATGGCAAAAGATTCGGCAGTGTCGAAGAAACTGGCCCCGGGCACCAGATCGACCGGCTGCCCGCCGGCGTTGATCAAATCGCTGTCAAAGTCCGACTCCGACACGCCGGCGTAGCCCAGAATGCCGTTCTCCGCCTGGAACATGATCCCATCGGCAGAATCCACGAAGCCGGCGACCAGCGTCGGAAGGCCGATACCAAGGTTCACGACCGAACCAGGCTCAAGCTCGCGAGCAGCGCGCAAGGCGATCAGCTCGCGGCTCAGCCCGATCGGAGGCGCGTCAGCCATCCTCAACCCTCCCAACGCACCGGAATCGGTTCGCACTGAACGATGCGGTCCACGTAGACAGCCGGCGTCCCCACCAGTTCGGGCGGGATCTCGCCCGCCTCCACGATCTCCTCCACCTCCGCAATAACGAGATCGGCAGCGGTCGCCATGACAGGGTTGAAGTTCTTCCCCGCCAGCCGATACTGCAGATTGCCCAGCGTGTCGGCGCGCCACGCCTTGAGCAGCGCGGCGTCGCCCCGCAGCGGACGCTCCAGCAGCCACTGCTCCCCGTCCAGTTCCAGCACCTGCTTGCCCTCGGCCATCATCGTGCCCAGGCCGGTCTTGGTCAGCACGCCGCCCAGCCCCGCGCCGCCAGCCCGCAAGCGTTCAATCAACGTGCCCTGCGGGACGAGCTCCAGCGCCGCCTCGCCCGCGCGGTACTGCGCCTCAAACCGCGACGTCCGAGCGCCCGAGGCCCGAATCGCGAACGTGCCAATCACCCGGTCCAGCTGCCGATGCTCGCAGAGTTCATCCAGCAGATCGCCCAGGCCGATGTTGTTGGCCACCGCCGTCAGACCCGTGCGACCGCTCCGCTTCAGCGCCATGATCAGGTTCGACGGCGTCCCCGCCGACACGAAGCCTCCAACCAGGACCGTCGCACCATCGCGAATGTCGGCAACGGCGTCGTCTGGCGAGTCAAACCGTTGGGCAGGCATACGTCGATGCTACCTGCAAGCCGTCCGTGTCCCCGTATGTCGACACGGGACAGCCATCCGTGTCCCCATGCGCCGACACGGGGCAGCCGTCCCTCTCCCCCTGCGCCGACACGGGGCAGCCGTCCCTCTCCCCGTCCGCCGACACGGGGCAGCCGTCCCTCTCCCCGTGCGCCGACACGGGGCAGCCATCCGTGTCCCCGTGCGCCGACACGGGGCAGCCATCCGTGTCCCCCTGCGCCGAAACTGGGCAGAGCTCCGTTTCCCCGTGCGCCGAATCGGGGGGGCGGTCCCTGTCCGGGTGCGCCGAGACGGGGG
>JAJDZG010000088.1 GCA_022824765.1 Dehalococcoidia bacterium
GCAACCCTTCAGCTCTACGACGCCAGTGGTATCCTTACCATAATCGCGCACCCGCGCACCGCGTCAGGACCTGCTGTTGTCTGCATCGGAAGCCGTCCAGACGGAACTGTTCTCGGACAGCGGCACCGTCAGCCCCGAACCGCCCGTCGACCTCGAGCCCGCCGCCGAGCCAGCGGCTCCCCAGGCGCCCGCAACCCAACAGGCGCCCGCGCCGAAGGCCCGCCCAGACGCCGTCGACGGCAGCTACGACGCCTCCGACATCGACGTGCTCGAAGGCATCGAAGCCGTGCGCCGACGGCCCGGCATGTACATCGGCTCCACCGGCCAGGCCGGCCTCCATCACCTCGTCTACGAAATCGTCGACAACGCCGTCGACGAAGCGATGGCCGGTCACGCCTCCCGCGTCGAAATCACCCTCGAGCCCGGCGGATGGGTCCGCGTCCAGGACGACGGCCGCGGAATCCCCACCGACACCCACGCCAAGACCGGCAAATCCGCGCTCGAAACCGTCCTCACCGTCCTCCACGCCGGCGGCAAGTTCGGCGGCGGCGGCTACAAAGTCTCCGGCGGACTGCACGGCGTCGGCGCATCCGTCGTCAACGCCCTCGCCGCTCAGCTCGAAGTCGAGGTCCGCCGCGCCGGACGCTCCTACACCCAGCGCTACGTGCGCGGCGTCCCCGAGAGCGCCGTCGAACAGGCCAAGCTCCCCTCCCGCGCCAAACCCCGCAGCGGCACCATGGTCCGCTGGACCGCCGACGACCAGGTCATCGACCACCTCGAATACGACTTCAACACCCTCGCCCAGCGCTTCCGCGAAATCGCCTACCTCAACAAGGGACTCTGGATCAGCTTCAAGGACGAACGCGACCGCCCGCTCGACGCCTCCCGCTCCCAGCTCCGCGACTACGAGCCGCGCACCGAAAAAAACTTCTACTTCGAAGGCGGCATCCAGTCCTACGTCCGCTTCCTCAACCGCGACCGCGAGGTACTCCAAGGCCTCCCCTTCCACCTCGACCGAGAGATCGAGACCTCCGGCTCGCCCGTCGCCGTCGAAGTCGCGATCCAGTACAACGCCGACTTCCAGGACTCCGTCTACGCCTTCGCCAACACCATCAACACCCACGAGGGCGGATCCCATCTGACCGGCTTCCGCTCCGCCTTGACCAGGGCGATCAACGACTTTGCCCGCCGCAACAAGCTGCTCGGCGAGAAAGACGCCAACATCACCGGCGACGACACCCGCGAGGGCCTCACCGCCGTCGTCTCCGTCAAGCTCGCCGAACCCCAGTTCGAGGGTCAAACCAAAACCAAGCTCGGCAACCCCGAAATCCAGGGCATCGTCGCCTCCGCCACCGCCGAAGGACTGGCCGAGTACCTCGACGGCAACGCCCGCGAAGGCCGCCGAATCGTCGAGAAGTGCCTCACCACCGCACGCGCCCGCGAGGCCGCCCGCAAGGCCCGCGCCATCGTCCAACGCAAAGGCGCCCTCGAAGGCGCCTCCCTGCCCGGCAAGCTGGCCGACTGCTCAGAACGCGACCCCGAACTCTCCGAGCTCTTCATCGTCGAGGGCGACTCCGCCGGCGGCTCAGCCAAGCAGGGACGCGACCGCCGCACCCAGGCCATCTTGCCCCTGCGCGGCAAAGTGCTCAACGTCGAGCGCGCCCGGCTCGACAAACTGCTCGGCCACGAGGCCTATCGCACCTTGATCACCGCGCTCGGCACCGGCATCGGCGAAGACTTCGACCTCTCCAAACTCCGCTACCACAAAGTCGTCATCATGACCGACGCCGACTCCGACGGCGCGCACATCCGCACCCTGCTGCTCACCTTCTTCTTCCGTCACATGCGCGACCTGATCGACGACGGCAAGCTCTACATCGCCCAGCCACCGCTCTACCGCGTCCAGGCCGGCCGTCAACAGGCACAGTGGCTCTACTCCGACGCCGAACTCGACCAATTCATGGAACAGCAGTCCGAGGGCCAGAAAAAGGTCTCCGTCCAGCGCTACAAAGGTCTCGGCGAAATGAACGCCGACCAGCTCTGGGAGACCACCATGGACCCTCAGGCCCGCGTCCTCTGGTCCGTCGACATCGCCGACGAACACGCCGCCGACGACCTCTTCGTCAAGCTCATGGGCGATGACCCAGCCAAACGCCGCCACTTCATCGAACAACACGCCGACCTAGCCCGCATCGACGTCTAACCCCCCTCCGTCTTTCCAGCTCGTCTGGAATCCCGCCCCCCATCCCGCCCAACCACAACCACCCCCAAACACCAAACGCCTACCCGCCCACCCGAGGCAGATTCTCCGGCGTGAAGTGCTCCTTCCGCACCAACACCGTCACCCGAGGCCCAGGCGGAAACAGAAACGGCCGCAGCGGCAGCGTCTGAATCCACGCGAACCCCGCGTCGTACGCGAGACCGCCAATCTCCGCAAACCGACGCAGACGCGGACGCCGACCGCCCTCCGTGAGCAGACCTGACCAGGCCGCGTTCAGCGTCGCCGAACGCGACGGCGCCACCTCCCAGAACACCGCGATCCCATTGTGCGCCAGCACCCGCCACAGCTCCTCCATCACCCGCAGCGCCGCCTCGTCGTCCCAGCGACGCAGCAGATGCGGCAGCACCGCGACATCGACCGACGCGTCCCCCAGCGGCAACCGATGCGGCAGCGCGCGAACGACGCTCACGCCCGACGCCTCCGCCACGCGATCATCCGTGAGCACCGCGATCGGCGTCGGCGCCAGCGCGCCCGCATCCGCCAGGTGCGCGGCAAGCGCCGCCGAGTCCGGGCCCAGCACCAACAGCCGCTCAACCGGCGCCATCGCCGTCAACTCAACCAGTTGCGCCGACGGCGAGTCCTCCAGCGCCAGGCGTGGCTGTCCACGCCACCATTGGCGCAGGCGCGGCGGGAGAACAATGTCGCCAGACTCGAACAGCATCGGTCTGTCCAGCCTAATGCGGCATCGGACGCCGTCTGCCCATAGGCTGATCACATGACTGCCATCGGCCTCGTGGGCTTCGAACGCTCAGGCAAGACGACGCTCTTCAACGCGCTCACCGGCGCGGACCGTCCGACCGGCTTCACCGCCCATCTCGACCCGCACGAAGGCGTCGTCGCCGCCGCCGACGCACGACTCGCCCAGCTCTCGGACCTCTACCAACCACGCAAGACGACGCCCGCCGTACTCGACGTCGTCGATCTGCCCGGCGCCGGATTCTCCGGTGTCCTCGGCGGCGGCGATCCGCCCGGCACCGCGCTCCTCAACCAACTCTCGCTCCTCGATGCCCTCGTCCACGTCGTGCGCGTCTTCGACAACGACGCCGTGCCCCATCCCGCCGAACGAATCGATCCAGCCGCAGACGTCGACGCCATGCAGCTCGAACTGACCTTCGCAGACCTCTCCCTCATCGAAAAACGCCTCGAACGCATCGCTGACGAGACCAAATCAATCAAGGCCGCCGACCGCGTCGCCGCCGACCGCGAGGTCGACCTGCTCCGCCGTCTCCAGTCCCACCTCGGCGACGGCGGAACCCTCCGCGACGCCCCTTTGACCGAGGCCGAGCGCCTCGACATCCGCCACTACCGATTCCTCACCGAGCGACCGATGCTGACCATCTTCAACGTCGGCGAGGACCAGCTCGCCCAGCCCGCGCCCGACGATCAGATCACCCTCTCCGCCAAGCTCGAGGAAGACCTGCGCGAGTTCGACGCCGAAGAAGCCGCCGCTTATCGGGCCGAGCTCAACTCCGGCGCCGGCGCGGTCGAAACCGCGATGCAAGCCACCGTCAACCTGCTCGGCCTCAGAACCTTCTTCACCGTCGGCCCCGATGAAGTCCGCGCCTGGACCATCCGCGCCGGCGACACCGCGCCCCAGGCCGCCGGACGCATCCACACCGATCTCGAACGCGGCTTCATCCGTGCTGAAGTCGTCCGCTGGGACGACCTGCTCCAGTGCGGCCGCGACGTCGGCGCCTCCGCAGCAGAAGCGGAAGCCAAGAAGCGCGCCCAATCCAGGACCGAAGGCAAGGACTACGAAGTCCAGGACGGCGACGTCCTCCACATCCTCTTCAACGTCTGAGCCGTCGGCCGATCAGAGCGGCGCGTATCCTGAGCGCATGACCGCCTCCTCCGAGATCGCCCAGGCACTGCTGCGAGCCGCCCGCGAGGGGCCGGCCCTCGCCGCCTGCACCGTGATGGCCGCCTCGCCCAGCCTCGATCTGCCGCTGGGCGCCAAGCTGCTCGTCTTTGCCGACCCACAGATCGGCGACATCGGCGACATCGGCGGCGGACCGCTCCAAGCCCGAGTCACCCAGTTCGCCCGCGATGCCATCCCAAAACACCTCGTCCAAACCTGCGTGTTCAGCCCCAACGGCGATCTCATCGAGGGCCGACGCGCGATCGAGTCCTCCGACGCCGTCGTCGAGGTGCTCGTCGAAGT
>JAJDZG010000018.1 GCA_022824765.1 Dehalococcoidia bacterium
TGGTGTCTGGGTTACCATGGTTATCTCCTGTGCTGGGACTTTTGAGCATTCTTGTACGTGAATATGTGGGGTGCGTAATAAACGTGGGCGGGGGGGCCGTTCGGCCCGCCCGCTGGTTGGGATTGCGATCGGTTCCGCCTACTCGTCGCAGAAGGATGCCGCGAGCTCGGGCGCGACCTGTTGGGCCAGCGCGCAGACGCCAGCCTGCCAGCCTTCGGGCAGGTTGTCGAGGTACGTCTGATTGATCGCGACCGGCCGGACGAGCATGGTCGTGGTCTCCGGAGCCTGGCCTGGGGTGAGCGCCAACATCGCCCGCGCTGTGGGGCTCGAGTCGACGTTCTTCAGAGACAAGATTACGTGGCTGGCCTGCGTTTGGGACGCATCGTCAGTAGCAAACAACAGGGAGCCGTTGGCGATCAGCAAGAGCATGGACTGCGGGCGGCCAATGGAGCCAACCTGCACGTCGCCTTCGAGCGGCTGCACCGCAGCGATTGCCACTTCCGTGAGCGCAGCATTGAGCACCACGACGCCAGCGGCCTCATGCTCGCCGACAGCGTCGGCGATGGCGGCGCCAGCGGCCATTGGATTGGCGAGGCTCCCTGCCGCAAGCGTGACGCGCTCGACGGTGCCGTCGTAGGCGCTCTCGATACCGTCGCAGCGTTCCTGCAAGCCGACGTTCACTGCTTCGTGAACTATGCAGAGGACCGTTCCTGTTACGCCGCCTGCTGTGAGCTCATTGCCGGCCAGTTCCCCGGCCGCGCGTTCGTCCAACGCGTAGTGAATCGTCGATCCAACCTTGCCGGCGGCGTCGGCACCGGAGTTGAACGTGAACAGGATTGAACCTGCTGCTCGGGCGGCGATCAAGGCCTCGCGCAATCCGTCGAAGTCGGGAATCGAGGATGCGATAGCAGCTGCGCCACGCTCGGCGCAGTCAGTGATCGCCGCGGCTTGTTCGCTGACGACTGGCTCAGCGTGGATCTCGATGTTGGTGAGTCCCAGGTCGGCTGCGTTCGCGCTGGCGATTGCGTTGAAACCGCCCCAGAACGGATCATTGTCCGCGCCGTGGTGGACTACGCAGTAGAGCGCGGCTGGCGTCTCTGCATCAGCCATGGCGTCGCTGGACATCGCTTCGATCACTGTGAGGCTGACTGGCGAGGAAGAGCGCCACTCGCCTGTCACGTCGGCGGGCAAGAAGCGAGCGTCTGGTCTTTGCAGTTCGCCCCATGATCCGTCGGCATCTCGCTGCTGGACCGCGATTTCGACTCGTCCATCGTCGTGACGCATGGCTCCGACGCGGACTTCAGCGTCTGAGCTGTGATGGGCAGCGTAGGCAACTCCGGCGATGATCGCCGCGAGCGCGCTCAAGAAGAGCGCCGATAGGCCGACTGTTCGGTTCATTTTCCGCGCCATGGAGGTGTGTCCTTACTCGGCCATCCGTGAGGCACCGAGCGGCTGCAGAGAGAGTTCCCTGCGGCCGCTGATGTTGCGTCCTCGCGAACGGCGAACGATTCGCGTTAGACGGCTTCGATGATCGTTGAGATGCCCATGCCGGCGCCGATGCACTGGGTGGCCAGACCATACTGGCCGCCCGAGCGCTTGAGCTCGCGCGCGACGGTGGTGACCAGGCGGGTGCCGGTGGCGCCCAGCGGGTGACCGATGGCGAGCGAACCGCCGTTGACGTTCACGTTCTCCATCGGAATGCCGAGTTCCTTGACCGACGGGATGACCTGCGCGGCGAAGGCTTCGTTGAACTCGACGCGGTCGATCTGCGACGCGTCGACGCCGGCGTGGGCCAGCGCCTTGCGGGTCGCGGGGATCGGGCCGAGGCCCATCACCTGCGGCTTGACGCCGCCGACGCCGAAGCCGGCGATGCGTGCGAGCGGCTCGAGGCCGAGCTCGTCCGCCTTGCGCTCACTCATGAGCAGCGCGGCGGTGAAGCCGTCGTTGGTCGGGCAGCTGTTGCCGGCGGTGATGCGAATCTCGCTCTGGGTGTGCGAGACCGTGCCGCGCACGGTGCGTAGTCCGCTCAGACCCTCGAAGTTGGTGCCCGGGCGGTAACCCTCGTCGACTGCGACGACGGTCTTTTCGCCGCGCTCATCGAGCAACAGGTTGCCTTCGTCGTCGAAGACGGGCCGCTCGACCTCGATCGGGACGATTTCGCCCTCGTAGAAGCCGTTGGCCAGGGCCTCGCCGTACTTGCGATGAGACTCGACCGCGAATTCGTCCAGGGTCTCGCGCTGGATGTCGTACATCTCAGCGACGTTCTGCGCGGTCTGCAGCATTGAGCAGACGGGCGAGGAGTCGAGAATCTCGTTGGGGATCGGGACCGAGAAGTCGAGGCCGTGGTCTGGCGCGAGGTTGCGCTGCGCCTCGGTCATCTGGTGGCGGTCCTGGTTGAACTCGGTGATCCGGTTCGGCTCGACGCCACCGCCGCCGCCGAGCTGGCGGCCCATGCGTTCGACGCCGAGCGCGATACCGACGTCAATCGCGCCGACCATGATTTCCTGTGCGACGCGGTGCATGGTCTCCATCGAGGAGCCGCACTGGCGGTTGGAGTCAAAGGTGCAGACGGACTCGGGCAAGCCGGCGAGTCGGACGATGTGGTTGGCGCCGATGCCGGCGAGCTCAGCGACGCCGCCGACGCAACCCATGCCGACGTCTTCGATGTCGTGCGGGGAGAGCTGCGGGAAGCGGCTCAGCAGCTCTTGCAGCACCTGCACGGCGACGGTGTCCATTCGTGTCGCGGTGAACGCGCCGCGTCCGCCTCGGGTGAAGGCCGAGCGGGCACCATCCACGATGACGACATTCTGCATTTCCATGGGTCAGATTCCTCTCAGTGGGGCGCACTGACTTACGGGCGCGCCCTGTGTCTGGGGTTCAGTCGGCAGTGTAGCGAATGTCCGTCAAAATCGACGGGGTCGTTCAGGAGCCGCTGGACTGGTCGATCATGGCAGCACAGGCTGGGCGTTTGGTGTCGCGGCTCGTGACGCGACCGCGCCGGGCTCCTGAGGGAGTCCGGCGCGGTGGGTTGGACTGCGAGGGCTTCTCGGTCTAGACCTCGAAGTTGTAGACCTTGGCGGCGTTGCGCTGGAGAACGTTGAGCAGGTCTTGCTCGGGCAGGACGCTGAGGACTTCCTCGACGTGTTCCTTGGGGTTGCGCGCGACGGAGTTGGGGCCGGGCGACATCGAGGTGGGGTGCGGGAAGTCGGTCTCGAACATGAAGTTCTCAGAACCCATCATGTCGATGGCCTTGAGCGCGGACTCTTCTTCGAACCAGAAGCAGCCGTAGCACTGGCGCTTGAAGTACTCCGAGGGCAGCATGTCCATCTCAGGATGCTCTTCGCGGCAGCCGGAGTTGAGCCATTGCCAATCCATGGCCTCGAGCAGGTAGGGAATCCAGCCGACACCGGACTCGACGGAGACGAAGTTGAGCTCGGGGAAGCGGTGGCACATACCTGACAGGATGATGTCGAGGATGGCGTTGGAGTTGTCGAGGAAGAGCTTGACGGTGGACTTGGCGTAGGCGGCCTGACGTCCGTTGTCGACGGTCACGTTGCGGAGCTCGGTGAGGTCGCCGGAGCCGATGTGGAAGTTGATTGACAGGCCCATGTCCTGCGCCTGGTTCCAGATCGGGTCCCAGTGGTCCTCGGTGATGCGGGGCAGGCCGAAGGTGTGCGGCTGATTGGTCATCAGGACACCGCGGTGACCGCGGTCGTAGGCGCGCTGCATCTCGTCGACGCAGGCCTGCACGTCCCAGAACGGCATCGCCATGATCGGGATGAAGCGGGACGGCTCGACGGAGGTCCATTCGACGAGGAAGTCGTTGTAGGCGCGGACGCAGTCGAGGCGCAGCTCATCGTCGGTCATTTGCAGGAAGTTGCCTGAGCCGAAGCCGCCCACGTTGGGGTAGACGACCTGGGCGTACATGCCGTACTCGTCCATGCGCTCGAGGCGTTCGCGGATCTCCCAGCTGCCGTGGTCTGCCTCCTGGAGGCTCGGTGGGTGATTGGGCGGTGGGGTTTTCCAGCCGGCCATGGCGGCGCCGGCGGTGGGCATGAACTTCTTGCCGCCCATGACCCAGCGGTCTTCGTTGATCTCCGGGTCGAAGATCACATGCGGAACGAGGTCGCCCCATTTCTTGGTGGAGATTCGGTCCGTCCACAGCGTCTCCGGTTCGGAAACGTGCGTGTCGGAATCGATCACCTTGATCCGATCGCAGATCATCTCGGCCATGTGTGGTCCCTTTCCTCGCGCTGTGTGGCATTGGCGCGACAGATATGTGGCGAGGTTAGCACTTCTGCGCCATTCAGTTGAGTGAGCCCGTGGAGGCCGCGCGCCTTGTCCGTCGCTGAGTGCGTGCCTAGCATAGGCAATAGTACGAGCGTGCGAAGCAAATCAGCCAAGCGTTCGATTCCACCGACCTCGCCAAGTTTGTCGAATGGCTCACGATGGCCGCCCAGACTGCCGCTGCTGACGCTCTGTCCACGGATGCGGGGCTGCCCGACGAGCAGCGTCCGCTGGGGATTGACCTGCCGCGCGGAACGAAGCGCCTGATCATCATCGGCGCCATGCTCGGCATGTTCCTGTCGGCGCTCGAACAGAGCGTGGTCAGTCCGGCGATGCCGCAGATCGTGTCCGATCTCGGCGGGCTTGAGCTGTACCCGTGGCTCGTGCAGGCCTTCGTGATGGCGCAGGTGGTGACGATTCCGATTGCGGGCACGATGTCCGACACGTTCGGACGCAAGCCCGTGCTGCTGGGCGGATTGACGATCTTCCTGGTCGGCTCCGCGTTGTGCGGGTTTGCGCCGGGCATCTACGAGCTGATCGCGTTCCGAGCGGTGCAGGGTGTGGGCGGAGCGATTCTGGCGACGGCCACCTTCTCGGTCGTGGGCGACCTGTACACGCCAGCCGAGCGGGGGCGGTTCATCGGCCTGTTCGGGGGCGTGTTTGCGTTGAGCAGCCTGATCGGCGCGCCGATCGGCGGGGTGCTGACCGAGGCGCTGTCCTGGCGCTGGGTCTTCCTCTGCATGCTGATCGTGGGGCCGTTCGTGATGCTCGTGATCGCACTGAAGATGCCGTGGCTGCGGCCGCCGAAGAAGAAGCTGCAGATCGACATCGCCGGTGTGTTGACGCTGTCGTTCATGTTGATTCCGGCGATGATTGCGCTCAGCCTGGCGTCTCAGTGGGGCTGGCTGGCGCCGCAGACGCTGGTGCTCTTCGCGGTCTCAGCGCTGGGTCTGGGCCTTTTCATCCGGGTCGAGCGGCGGGCTGAGCAACCGATCGTGCCGCTTGAGCTGTTCCGTATTCCCACGGTCGCCACTGCGGCGGTGGTCAACTTCTTCATCGGCATCGGGATGATGGGCGTGTTCGTGTACCTGCAGTTCTATCTGCAGGTCGGGATCGGCGTCGATGCGGCGACGGCCGGCCTGGTGATGGGACCGATGATTCTGGTGTCGGTGATGGGATCGATCGTTTCAGGTCAGGTGATGTCTCGTACGGGGCGCTACAAGTTCCTGGCGGTGACGGGCTCGCTGATGATGTTCTCGTCGATGCTGCTGCTTTCCACCATGACGCGCGAGACGACGATCGCGGGCGTGCTGGGGCGGATGTTCCTGTTCGGCATCGGGATGGGGCTGATGATGCCGGTGATGTCGATTGCGACGCAGAATGCCGCGCCGCAGAAGTATCTCGGCATCGTCTCGGCCTTCACCCAGTTCTTCCAGCAGGTCGGCGGGGTGATTGGGATCGGCGTGATCGGCGCGCTCTTCAACGCTCGACTCGCGCAAGGTCTGATGGATCGGCTGGCGCCGGATTTGGTGGACCACATTCAGCCGGAGAAGCTGGTCGATCCGATCTTCCGCGACTCGCTCGTGGAAGATTTAGGTCCCGAAATCTGGGCTGTCGCCGAGCCGCAGGTGCAGACGGCTGTGGCGGTCGCGATCACCGACAACTTTCTGCTCGCGGCGGGGATCGTCGCGATCTCAGTGCTCGCCATCTTTCGGATGAAGGAGATTCGGTTGCGCGGCAGCGAGCCGCTTCCTGCGGTCAGTGTGGAACGTCCCCCGTCGCCGAAACCGCGAGGTCCAGTTCTGGAGATTCCGATCTTGCCACGCCGATCACAGCGGGCGTCCGCGTCGTCTCCGCAACCGGTCAGGAACGGCGCGGCCGTCGACGTCTACGGGCTCGAACCGCGCGGTCAGCTGCCGCCTGCGGCGCCTGAGATGTTGAACGGCGCGGATCGACTTGTCCAATCGGACGACCACAACGGCTTGGTTCCGCCGCTGCGCCGCAACGTCGTTGCGGCAGCGATGATTGGCGCCGGGATGGGCGTCGCGATCTCGATCCTGACGCGACGGCCGACCCGGCAGAGGAGTGAGGGACGCTGACGGCGCTTAACCGTTGAACTCTGCTGCGACGACCTCGAAGGCCTCATCCGACGCTTCCAGCGTGTGTGCGATGTCTGCCTCTGTGATCGCGGTGGAGAGGAATCCGTTGTGGACCGGGTGCAGGTAGACGCCGCGCTCGGCGAGTTCGGATGCGAACCGGTAGGCGCGGGGTGCCTGGCGCGCGGTGAAGTCATCGCCGTCGAACGTCATCAGTGGGATCGTCACCGGCCCGGTTTGTCGGATACCGACGCCGTGGGCGTCAGCCGCCTGCTGCCAACCGGATCTGAGCGCGCTGCCGATCTGTTCCAGTTGGGCGATGCCGTCGGTCTCGAGCATCGTTTCCAGCGTCGCCTGTGCGGCGGCCATCGGGGCGCTGGTGAACCAGTAGGAGCCGGTCCCGAAGGTTTTGGCCACGGCGTCGCTCAAGCTTTCGCGGCCCATCAGCGCAGAGATCGGATGTCCGTTACCGATTGCCTTGCAGTAGGCGCTCAGGTCAGGGTCAACGCCCAAGGGCGCCCAGCTGCCGGCCATGTCGATGCGGAAGCCGCCGCGCACGTCGTCGAGAATGAGGACGATGCCGTTGGCGTCGCATAGATCGCGCAGTCCTCGGGCAAACTCAGGCGTGGGCAGCTCCTGGTCGATGCCGACATCGTGCTTGAGGGCGGAGACGATGATCGCGGCGACGTCATCCGAGGCCTGGTCCAGCGCTGTCTGGACGGAGGTGAGATCGTTGAACTCGTACTCCGAGACGCCATCGGCGGGTGTCGCCATGTCTGCGCCGATCCAGTTCGGCGAGGCGCCGTGATAGGCGCTGCGTGCGCGCAGGATTTCGCGCCGCCCCGTCGCTGTTCGCGCCACCGACGCCGCAAAGACTGTTGCATCGGTGCCGTTCTTGGCCAACCAGGCCCAATCGGCCCAGGGGGTGATGTCGACCAGCAGCTCTGCCAGCTCGACCATCTTGGCTGACGGACCGTTCAGGCAATCGCCGTCATCCTGAGCGGCGGCCGCGGCTTCGTCGACCGTGGGATGCTGATAACCGAGCAGAATGGGTCCATAGGCGCAGAGCAGATCGACGTACTCGTTGCCGTCGACGTCCCAGAGGTGCGAGCCCTCGCCGCGGGCGAAGAACTGCGGGAAGTTGTCGGGCAGGTTGACGGCATTCTGATGGCCGTACATACCGTTGGGAATCACGGCGCGGGCACGCTCGCGGAGCGCGGCATCGGCGTCGTGCGTGCGTGGGG
>JAJDZG010000118.1 GCA_022824765.1 Dehalococcoidia bacterium
TGTGAGTGTGGGGGCCCTCCGATGGCGCACCAACCAAGCGCCCCCCCGCGGGGGGTGGTGTCAGGGTGTGAGTGTGGGGGCCCTCCGAGCCTCGCGAGGCACCCTCAATCTCACCCAGAACAAACTTCGCCCCATTCCAGAGCTTATTGGCGAAGTTGCGCGATCCTTCCAGGCGCTCATCCGTGAGGCGCATATCGTTGCCCGGCGTGGAGCCGGTCGCGAGTGTGAAGCGCAACGCGTCCATGCCGAACTGGTCGGCCTTCTCGAGCGGATCGATGACGTTGTCGAGCGACTTGGACATCTTGCGGCCCTGCGCGTCGCGGACGAGTCCGTGCAGGTAGACCGTGCGGAACGGGGCGGCGCCCATGTTGTAGCAGCCCATCATGATCATCCGCGCGACCCAGAAGAAGAGGATGTCGTAGCCCGTTTCCATCACCGAGGATGGGTAGAAGCGGGCAAGGTCGGTGGTGTCGGCGTCGGGCCAACCGAGCGTGGAGTGCGTCCAGAGTCCGGACGAGAACCAGGTATCGAGCACATCGGGGTCTTGAACGAGGTTGGCGCTGCCGCACTCGGGGCACTGGGTCGGGTCAGCCAGCTCCACGATCGGATGCGATCCCTCGTCAATCGTGATCTGGCCGTCGTCGGCGGTGATGATCGCGTCGGCGTCGCAGACGCGGCAGTACCAGGCGGGGATGCGATGCCCCCACCAGAGTTGGCGCGAGATGCACCAGGGACGGATCTCGTCCATCCATTGGAGATACACCTTGGTCGAGCGTTCGGGGACGATCTGGACCTCGCCGTCGCGGACGACGCGCGCGGCTTCGGCTGCGAGGTCGTCGGTGTCCACAAACCACTGGTTGGAGACGAGCGGCTCGACGACGACGCCCGAGCGCTGGGAGTGTCCGACGTTGTGGACGTGGGCCTCGGTCTCGATCAGGTAGCCGTCCTCTGCCAGATGCTGGGCGACGAGGATGCGCGCGTCGTCGCGGTCCATGCCGGCGTAGAGACCGGCTTCGGCGGTGAGCGAGCCGTCCCAATCGACCACGCGGATCGGCTCCAGCCCGTGCCGCTCCCCGATCTCGAAGTCGAGCTGGTCGTGTCCGGGCGTGATCTTCAGCGCGCCGGTGCCGAAGTCCTTGTCGACGCCACTGTCGGCGATCAGCGGAATCTCGCGCTGAAAGCCGCGCAGCGGCAGGCGCACCTTGCGTCCCAGATGCGGCTGCCAGCGCTCGTCGTCGGGATGGACGGCGATCGCGACGTCGGCGGGGATCGTCTCCGGGCGCGTGGTGGCGATGGTGACGCCGTCGTCGAGCTCGTTGCCGTGATCGTCAATGAAGGGATATCGCACGTGCCAGAGGTTGCCCTGTTCCTCCTCGTACTCCACCTCAACGTCCGAGAGCGCGGTGAGCATCTGCGGATCCCAGTTGATGATTCGGGCGCCGCGGTAGATCTTGCCGTCCTTGAACAGGTCGACGAACGTCTTGCGCACCGCGTCGCGCGGCGTGGGGTCGAGCGTGAAGGCGGTGCGCTGCCAATCGCAGGACGCTCCCATGCGTCGGGCCTGCGAAGTGATCCGCGGTCTCGTCACGCCGACCCAGTCCCAGACGCGTTCCTCGAACGCGTCGCGGCCCAGATCGTGACGCGTCATACCCTCCCGCGCGAGCTGCTGCTCGACGACGCTTTGCGTGGCGATGCCGGCGTGGTCCAGACCGGGCAGCCACAGCGTCGGCTCGCCGAGCATCCGATGCCAGCGGATCAGCGCGTCCTCAATCGTCAGCGTGACCGCGTGGCCGAGGTGCAGCACGCCCGTGACGTTGGGCGGCGGCATGATGATCGTGAAGGGCTCGGCGTCCGTCTCGGAGGAGTCGGACGGTCGGAACCAACCGTTGTCCTCCCAGAAGGCGTAGATCGGGTCTTCCACCAGCGACGCGTCGTACGCGCCGGTCAGTTGGTCGAGGATGGAGAGGTCAAAGTCGGTCGTCACGGTCGGGCTCCGCGGGCTGGCGCTGGGCGCAGGCGGCACGTTGAACAGGTTGACGCGGCTCGGCGCGCGCTGGAGAGCACAGGTCTCACAGGGCGCATTTCGCGCACCCAACTAGCCTACGCCGACCAGTACGCCGTCAATCACCGTCGATTCGTCAATCTCACGCTCGGCCGAGACGGTGCGGCGACGCAGGCGACGCTGCTTGGCGGCCTCGAGCTCGTACAGCATTTCCAGTCCCTGGCGGGTGTCCGAGGCGACCCGGGCAGGGTCTTGACGCTCCAGCCGTCGGCGGAACAGCCAATAGGTGAAGGCCTGCCACTCGGCATGGTCGATCCGCTCGACGTTGGCTGACGGACCGTGCGATTGTTCGCGGAACTCGGCCAGCAGTTCAGGCTGGCGGGCGCCGTAGATGCGGCCGAACACGTCGGAATCGAGCTCCGCGCGATCGTGCGAGAAGTTCCAACCGCCGCGCTCCTTCTGCACGGTCCGTTCGACGGCCAGATGCAGCGCCTGCTCGACTCGGACGCCGTAGAGAAAGTTGAGGTGCGCCCAATACTTGGCGGTGCCCAGCCGTTCCTGAAACTCCGCCTCCGAGAGCCGTACGGGCGGTGTCTCCTCGATCAGCAGCGCATCCACTTCAGCGCTGGGCAGCAACCCGGGCGGTGCCGAGTCGCAGATTCGCTCGGCCAGCAACAGCCAATCGAACGCTTCTCGCTCGATCAGATAGACGTACTCTCGGCCGTCGACGGTTTCACGCGGGATCTGCCATTGGTTGATGCAGTCCAACAGGGCATCGAACCAGGCGCGCCCGTTCTCGATCTGGACGTGAAACGCGTTGAGCAGCTCGCCAGGGCCGATCTCAACGAGCTCGCCGTCGAGCGGTTCCCCGTGATCGGCGTCGGCCGGGTCGTCCGCTGCGAAGCCGGCGTCGATCGGGCCGTCCGCCGCCGTGCGATGGGGGAACGGGTGGTCGTCTGCTCCGCCTGCGGCCGACGCTGCCATGCTTGCGACTCCCTGCAC
>JAJDZG010000170.1 GCA_022824765.1 Dehalococcoidia bacterium
CTCGCGGACGCCAGAGGTCATGCCGATCACGTCCAGACGATCAGCCGGCTTCGAGGTGCGCAGCATCAGGGTCATGGTCCGGCGCGGATTCGCGCCCAGTTCAGCCTCCGCAACCCCTTCGTCCTGGAAATAGAGCTGGTAGTCGAAGCGACCCGGATCCATCTGCATCGCTTCCAGCGGGTTGATCGGCGGACGCCGCCCCGCCGGCGTGTTGATACCCGCCACCGCGCCGCAACGATCCGGGTGATGCTGCGCCATGTTCCAGACCACCGCGCCGCCCCAGTCATGGCCCACAAAGACCGCACTCTCAAACTCCAACGCGTCGAGCAGCGCCACCATGTCAGCGCAGATCCGTTCTTGCGTGTAGTCCTCAATGTTCGGCGGGGCGTCCGTCTCGCCGTAGCCGCGCATGTCAGGAGCAATCGCGCGGAATCCTGCCTCAGCAACCGCCGGCAGCTGATGTCGCCACGAGTACCACAGCTCAGGGAAGCCGTGGCAGAAGACCACGGCGGGACCCTCGCCGGCCTCAGCGACATGCATGCTGATACCGGTCGAGAGGTCGATCTGTCGATGGGTGATCTCAATCATGGTTGGCTCCGATCAATGCGAAATGCCGATGATGATGCTCCCTCGTGAGCATATGCTGCGGCTGTGACTGCGGATACGGTAGCCGCCATAGCGCCGAGAGGACCCATGCATGGCGATTGAGACGCCCAACTGGTCAGACACCACAGCTGACGACATCGAGCGGGGTGTCGAGCGAGCGATCCGCAGCGCAGAACGGTTGGCGGAAGAGCTCGTCTCAGTGCCAGACGGTCGACGCAATGTCGAAAACACCCTGGGACCGCTCGATGAGATCAGCAATCTGCTCTCGATCACCTCTGGCCACTACGGATTCCTCTCGCAGGTGGCAACAGACCCCGATCTACGAGCGGTCGCACACGACCAGGAGGAAAAGCTCAGCGTGTTCTCGGCCGGGCTCGGATTTCGCGAAGACATCGACCGAGCCCTGAAAGCCCTTGCCGCCCGCGCCGAAATCGAAGCATTGCCAGACGACGCCCGCCGACTGCTCGAGTTCGCCCAGCGCGATTATCGGCGCAACGGACTCGACCTGCCCAAGACGACTCGCGATGAGCTGCAACGCCTGCAGGAACGTCTCGTTGGCCTCGGCATCCAGTTTCGCAAGAACATAGACAACTACGAAGACCACATCGAGGTCGAGCGCAACCGGCTCGCTGGCTTGCCAGACTCATACGTCGATCGTCTCCGCACAGTCAACCAGCAAGGAACCACCAAGTATCGAGTCGGACTCGACTATCCGGAACTCCATCCATTCCTCGAAAGCGCACACGACCCAGAGCTGCGGCGACAGTTGTTCCACAAGAACCACAACAAGGCCGCAGATGTCAACGTCGACCTGTTGGAAGAAGCGTTAGGCGTGCGCGCATCGATGGCCAAGCTGCTCGGCTATGAGTCATGGGCGGCCTACGGCCTGGAAATCAAAATGGCCCGCAGCGTCGACGCCGTGATGAGCTTCCTGGTCGACTTGGAAGCGCGACTACAGCCCAAACGCTCAACCGATCTCGCCCGACTCGCCGAGCAGCAACAACGCCTCACCGGCGACCGACACCCGGTCGACATCGCAGACTGGCGCTATCTCACCAATCAGCTCGTGCAGGACCAATATCAGGTCGATCAATTCGAAGTCGCCTCATACTTCCCGCTCGACGCAGTGCTCGACGGCATGTTTCGCATCTACGAAGAACTGGTCGGCGTCCGCTTCGAGGCCCGCCCCGACATGGTCCCGACAGCCTGGCATGACGATGTGCGGCCGTTCGACATCGTCGACCCCCAGTCGGGTGAAGAAATCGCCCGCTTCTACATGGACCTGTATCCCAGGCCCGGAAAGTTCGGTCATGCCGCCGCCTTCACCTTGCGCGGCGGCCGACAGCTCAGCAGCGACCAATACCAGCGACCGATCTCCGCCATCGTCGCCAACTTCACCAAGCCCACCGAGACCTCGCCGTCCCTGCTCCGACACACCGAAGTGGTCACCCTCTTTCATGAGTTTGGACACATCCTGCACCAGACCTTGACACGCTCGCGCTACACCCGCTTCAGCGGCACGCGCGTCGAGCGAGACTTCGTCGAGGCGCCCTCGCAAATGCTCGAGCACTGGTGCTGGCAGCCGCAGATGCTGCAACGATTCAGTCGGCACGTCGAGACCGGCGATCCGCTCCCCTCCTCGCTGATCGAACGAATGGCCCAGGCCAAGCACGCCTCTTCCGCGATCGCCACCCTGCGACAGGTCTACTTCTCTCGGCTCGACTTGGCCTATCACACCGACACAGAGCGCAGCACAGACGACATCGCCCGCGAACTGCATCCCATCACCGGATTCGACTTCCCCGAAGACACCCACTTCCAGGCCGGCTTCGGGCACCTCTTCGGATACGACGCCGGCTACTACGGCTACCTCTGGTCCCGTGTCTTCGGCGATGACATGTTCACCCGCTTCGAGACGCCCGGCGCATCCGTCCCCTCCGTCGGTGGCGAGTACCGCCGCCACATCCTCGAGCCCGGTGGAACCGCAGACGCCGACCAGCTGATCCACCGATTCCTCGGCCGTGAGCCAAACGCCGACGCCTTCCTGCGCGAACTCGGCCTCGCTCACGATGATGCATGAGCAGCACAATCTGAGCGGCAGGTAGACTACGCGGGGACACGGGATGGCCGTGTTGACCGCTGAGGAGATGACCATGCCCACAATTGACTCCATCGAGCAGGCCCAGGCGCGATTCGGCGAACTGCTGGAAGCACAGCAAACCCGCGTCGACGCCATCAAAGCCGAAGGCGACCCGACCGACTTCACCGCACTCGACCACATCGAAATCGGCGTGCTCGGCGGCGACGGCATCGGCCCCTCAATCGCCCACGAGTCCCAGCGCGTGCTCGAAGCCCTGCTCGAAGACCAGGTCTCGTCCGGTCGCGTGTCCTTCCGCACCATCGACGGCCTCACCATCGAGCGCCGCGCCGAAGAACTCGCCGCCATCCCGGAAGGCGTGCTCAAAGAAATCCGCGAGTGCGACGTCACCCTCAAGGGGCCGACCACCACCCCAGAGCAGGGCGACGGCTGGCCCAACATCGAGTCCGCCAACGTCGCCATGCGCAAAGTACTCGACCTCTTCGCCAACGTTCGACCCGTCCGCGTCCCCGCCCAAGGCATCGACTGGACCTTCTTCCGCGAGAACACCGAGGACCTCTACGCCGTCGGCTCCGAAGGCTTCTCCATCGGCGACCTCAACATCGACTTCAAAATCCTCTCCAACCCCGGCTCCGAGCGAATCATCCGCGCTGCCTTCGAGTACGCCAAAAACAACGGCAAGAACTCCGTCACCGTCGTCACCAAGGCCAACGTCGTCAAAACGACCGACGGCGCATTCCTCGACGCCGCACGCCGCGTCGCCGAAGACTACGACGGCGTCGATTGGGAAGGCTGGTACATCGACATCATGACCGCCAAGCTGGTCGACCCCAAGCGCCGCACCAACTTCCAGGTCTTCGCCCTCCCCAACCTCTACGGCGACATCCT
>JAJDZG010000159.1 GCA_022824765.1 Dehalococcoidia bacterium
ACGCACGTGGTCGGGTTGCTCCGGATGGCCAACGCGAGACACCTCACGACGGTTCCAGATCCGAATGCGCAAGCGGACGAATTGGCAGTGATCGAAACCAACCGTCTCAACCACGTGAGGAACGTGAACACGGCGGTCGAACTAGTCTCCGGCCGCCCTGGAGTTACCGGTGCCATCGCCAACCATGGCGGCGCGACGGTTACCGCCACATGGCCGCACTCGGCGACCGTGGCGAATGCCGACGCGGACGAAGACACTGAGCGTACCGGCAAGCCGTTGATTACGGTCGATCTCACCCCCGCCGATGGAGGCGCTGATGTCGCGTTGCGCCACGCCGCGCCGGGCGCTGACGGAACCGACGGGACTGCCGACGACCTTATCGACAACTTCGTCCAGAATCCGGCGGGCCTCGGTGATTTCGTGCACGAGAAGTATATCTCGGGCTTGAACACCGACACGACCGACAACCTCAACGACTTCAACACCCAGCGCATCATCCTGTTGTTGGCGATCGCGCAAAAGCGCGGGTATTCGCTCATTTAGACAGCTTGGCGCGTTGGAGCGTCGATCGGCGTAGCGCCGATCCACGGTGCTGAGCGCGGTCAGGGTGGTGGTGTGGGTGGTGGTGCGAGAGCGGCCCAGCGGGTTTGGCTGAGGGAGCCTGCTGTTCTTCAATCGATGAGCCGATCGTCGATCTCGAGCATATTGCCTTCAAGGTCTCGCCTGCGCATGTCGTTCCAGTCGTCACCGTCGAGGGCGGGTCGGACGCGGACGACCCTGCTGTCCCTTTGGAACAGCCGTTCTGCGGCGTCATCGCCGCCAGGGGTAGCGTCATAGGCACAGAAGATGCGGCGGGGGTTCCAGTCCTCGATCCACGCGGGGAGGCTTGGAGCGACGGCGGCGATGGAGACCACCGCACATTCCCTGAGTTCGGCCGGCATGAGCTGGAGGGAGAGGGCAGACAGGGCGTCGATGGCGCTCTTTGCGATGAGCACGGAGTGCGGCCAGTCGAGTTCCCACGATATCCAGAAGCCGCCGCGCGCGAGCGGGGATGGGGCAGCTTCGCCGGCGCCGGCAGCCGCTCTGCACTGGCCGCCGGCGGGGACGATCTCGGCGCCGGTCGCGTCCCCTGCGGCGTCTCGACAGACGAACACGGCATTGCCGTTGCGGTCGGCGTGGACCAGGCCGAGGTCGCGGCACAGGGCGAGGAGCACGGGCGAGAGGCCGCGCTCGTCGACGAGGTAGCGCTCTACTGCGGGCCAGTGCCGCTCCTGCGGATGCGGCAGCCGTGGGCAGAGGCACTCCGCGGGGCGGCGGGAGAGGCCCGGCAGTTTCGCGAGGAAGGCCAGGGCGTCGGGCACGGTGCATCGTTGGGCATGGACCACCAGGTCGACGGCACCGGCGCCTCCCTCGCCGCGCAGATGATCGTAGAACATGAAGCGGTTGATGCTGACGACCGATCCGAGACGCCTCCAGCGGGCGTCGTCGTCGGGATCGCGGCGGTAGCCGAGGGCGCGGGCGACGTCTTCGAGGGGACGGCCACGCAGCCCCTCTGCCCGCAGCCGCCGATCCCATGGGTGCAGCTGGCGCACGGCTATGCCGCCTCAGTCGCCCCCGGTGTCCTCCGGGCCGCCCTTGCCCGATCTTCGGCGCGCTTTTGCCTCACGCCGGCGGCGGCGCTCTGCGCTGCGCTGCTTCTGGCGCTCCTCGGCCTCCTTGCGGCGGTAGGAATCGCCGTCGATGGCGATGATCTCGGCGTTGTGGACGAGGCGGTCGACCAGGGCCACGACGCAAGTGGCGTTGGGGAAGGCCTCGCTCCACTCGGAGAAGGGGCGGTTGGTGGTGACGATGGTGGAGTTCTGCTGGGTCCGGCTTGAGACGATGTTGAACAGCAGATCGGCGTGGCGATTGCTGTAGGAGAGGTATCCCACCTCGTCGATCACCAGCAGGTGCTGGCGGGCATAGAAGCGCAGCTTTCGCTGGAGCAGGGTGTCCGAGTCGAGGGCGGCGAGTTCGCCGAGCATGCTGGCAGCGGTGGCGAAGCGCACGGTATGGCCCTCGAGGACGGCGCGGTGGGCGATATTGGCTGCGATCGTCGACTTTCCCACGCCGTTGGGGCCGACCAAGACGACGTTGGCGGCCTCGTTGAGGAAGTTGAGGCTCATGAGGTCCTCGACGGCCATGCGATCGCAACTGCGCGGCCAGTCCCAGTTGAAGTCGGCGAGGGGCTTGAACTCACCGAGCCGGGCATCGGCGAGGCGGCGCTTGAGGCTGCGGGCGCGCCTCTCTTCTTCTTCCCAGGCGATGAGCGCGGGCAGCCAGTCGCAGTCTGCGACCTCGTCCCAGTGGGCGACGAGGCCGTGCAGGCCGAGCGCCCGGGCACGGTTCATGAGGTTGTCGCTCATTCTTCGCTGTCCTCCTCTTCCTCGGCCTCGCCCGCCAGGCCGTCGTACTCCGTCAGGTCGTGGTCGCGGACGGCGATGTCGCGTACCTTCGGATCGTCGGGCAGATCGACCGGGATGGGCGGGGGCTTGTTCTGCTGTTCGCGGCGCCGGGTCAGGCTCAGGCGCACAGCGTTGGGATGGGGGACGCCGCGCTCCAGCGCCTCGTCGATGCCGGCCTTGAGCTCGGCGGCGCCGTACTCGTCGAGCAGGCGCAAGAGCGCGGCGACGATGGAGCCGAGATGGCCGCCGCGTTTGGCGGCCTCGTCGAGCAGCCGCTCGCTGTCGGGCGCAGCCTTGACCAGGCGATCCTGCCCGCGAAGGCGCCGGGCGTGACGCTTCTTCCTGGCCAACTCGGCGATGTGCTCGGGGATCTCGATGCAGGCGCCCTTGTCGAAGCTGCGCGGATGGGTGGCGATGACGTCCGCGCCGTCGAGGATGCGCACCTCGTCCAGCGTCGCGATCACGACGAGGGTGTGCCGCGCATAGGTATGGGGGACGCTATAGTCATTGAGATCGAATCTGGCGTAAGGCGTCTTGCCGATGACGACCTCAACCCGCTCGTCGACGGGGAAGCGGTCGCCGGGCAAGGCCATGAGAGAGCTGCGTTCCCTCTCGAAGGCCTCGCGCACGGTGATGGAGCGGTCTTCGGTCCAGGGACGGTCGGCGGCGATGCCCTCGCACCAGGCCTCGGCCTGGGCGTTGAGGTCGTCGATGTCGCGCCACTGGCGGGCGGCGAAGAAGCTGTCGCGTGCGTAGCGTATGGCCCTCTCGACGCGCCCTTTTTCGTTGCCGCGCGCGATCGCGACAGGACGCGCCAGGACGCGGTAGAAGGCGGCGAAGTCGAGGTAGCGGGGATTGAAGTGGACAGCGCTCCCGCGGCGCTCGATCACGACGCTCTTCAGGTTGTCGCACCAGATCTCGCGCGGCACCCCCTGCCAGGCCTCGAAGGCGTCGACATGGCCGCGCAGGAAGTTGCTCATGCCCGCGCCCAGGTAGAAGCGCAGGAAGATGCGGCGCGAGTAGCTGAGCACCATCGCGAAGCCCATCAACGGGCGCTCCGCGCGCCCGATCCTGACCTTGCCGAAGTGGGCCCAATCGACCTGGGCCTGTTCGCCGGGAAGGGTCTTCAGCCGCAGATAGGCCTCGGCCGCAGGCTTCGGCCGCATGGGGGCGATCACGCGGCGGAAGTGGCTCTGGCTCCCCCGGTAGCCGCGCCCGCATACCATCTCGTAGAGCCGGCTGGCCGGCAGCTTGGGATAGTCCTCCAGCGTCTGCTTGACGAAAGGGATGAAGGGATCGAGCTTCGAACGCCGCCGCTTCTGCTGCCGAGGCTCCCCGGCGTCCCTGAGCACGCGCCGCACCGTGCCGTGATGGAGGCCGAGCTGACGTGCGATCGTGCCGATCTTCCACTTCTCGGCGTGATAAAGCCGCAGGATCTCCGTGCTCGTCTCCTTGTCGACCGTCATCTCACCCCTCTCGTGCCGGGTGCCGCACCGCGCGCAGGCCCGGATGGACGAACACCGCGCAGAACCGACCGCAGATGCTGCAGCGGAAGGCCCCGGCGGGCTCCTCGTCCCCGAAGGGGCGTGTGCCGCGGCGCGTCCTCGGCGTCCGTGGCACGACAACACGGCGGTGCGCGCGCGTCGAAGGGTGATGCGTCACTTTCCGCCCGCAGCCCTCATTGTGGAGCCCCCGGCAGCGCTGCCGCTCCCGATAGCGTCTCTGGCGCTCCGCGTGCTTGCGGCGCCCCCGGCGCCCGTCCTGGTAGCGCCGCCCGGCGCGACGCTGCGACTCTCGGCGCGCTCTCTGGCTGCACTCCCTGGAGCAGTAGTGATTGCCGCGGTCGCAGCGGGGGCAGAGAACGACTTGCTGGTGGCACTGCGGGCAGTTGAACAGGCGGCCGAAGTTCTGCATCGCGGCGGTCGATGAGAACGGGCTCGACCCCCGCAAAATCCCGCACGATACTGTGCATACGGGCCGTGCCCAGCACGGCTCCGGGGGGTGCGGTGCCGGCTCTTGCCACCAAGCAGACAGGCCGGCGCCGCATCGTTCTCAGCGGCCCGAGTCTACCCCGGCGATCTCGATGTCAGGTGCGTACAGCGGCTGCGGGATCAGTCGCCGTCAACAAAATCGTGCCCGCTCGCCGCTGTGGATAATCGGCTTGCCTTGCCAGACTCGAGGGCGGTCGCTGCGGCAAGCCGATTACCCACAGCTCCGCCGAGGAACGCCTCCAACCGACAGTCAGCCTGCTACAGCGAAACCACAATCACGCGCCCAGATCAGCAAATAAGCGCGGATTCAGACGATCGCCAACAGCCGTCCTGCCGGAGTTCCTCAAACCCGGCGAGGCGGCCGCCATACTGCGATTGAGCAGACGGACCCTCGACCGCTACCGGATTATTGGCGGCGGGCCGGCCTACTACAAGTTCGGCACTGCCGTCGTCTACGCGCTCGCCGACCTCGCCGACTGGGCAGCTGCGCGACGCTATCGCATTACCTCCCGGACGGACGTGCCTTGATCGGGGCGGTGTGGCGTCGAAACCGGCAACACCGAGAAAGCTGGTGGTTTCGCGTCGATTTCAG
>JAJDZG010000046.1 GCA_022824765.1 Dehalococcoidia bacterium
TTCCTGATGCCAATCGAGGACGTGTTCGGGATCAAGGGACGCGGAACGGTGGCAACAGGCCGCATCGAGCGCGGCATCGTCAACTCAGGCGAGGAAATCGAAATCGTCGGCATCAAGGACACGCGAACCACGGTCGTGACGGGTGTGGAGATGTTCAAGAAGACCCTCCCAACCGGCGAGGCGGGGGACAACGTGGGCTGTCTGCTGCGCGGCATCGACCGCGAGGAGATCGCGCGCGGTCAAGTCCTGGCAGCGCCCGGCTCGATCACCCCGCACACAGCGTTCGAGGCCGAGGTCTACATCCTCTCCAAGGATGAGGGCGGCCGCCACAGTCCGTTCTTCCCCGGTTACCGTCCGCAGTTCTACATCCGCACGACAGACGTGACGGGCGAGATCGGCTTGCCCGATGGCATCGAGATGGCGATGCCCGGCGACAACGTGCAGTTGAAGGTCCGGCTGATCTCGCCGTTTGCGCTGGAAGAAGGTCTGCGCTTCGCGATTCGCGAAGGCGGCCGCACCGTCGGCGCCGGCGCCGTCACCAGCATCATCGAGTAACCCGACGCTGAACCAATCGGCACGATTGGCGCGACTCGCACAGATCGTGCGATGATGAGGGTTCGATATACAGCCGCTCAGGCTGAGGAAGGGAGCTGGCCATGGCGAAGGGTGACCGCGTGTTCATCACGCTGCGCTGCCGCGAATGCCAGTCGCACACGTATCACACGACGAAAAACCGTCGTAACGATGCCGACCGTCTGGAACTGACCAAGTTCTGCCCCCAATGCCGCGGGCGGCGCGAATACCGAGAGACGCGGTGAGCCGTGGCCCGTTCGCGAGATAGCCGTCGTCGACGCCGCCGCAGCGGTCAGCCGCGCGCCGCCTCCGCGGCGACGCCGAGGCCGTCGCGATCGCAACGCAGCGCTGCCGACGCCTCCGCCGACGCGCAGGACGCATTCGGCAGCCAGCAGACCGCCGCCGTCGAGGCCGCCGCACTGCCGGCGCGGCCGCGCCGCGAGATCGCATCGTCGCGGCCCACCACCGCCGACTCGCCCCGCGTGCGCGGATGGTTCTACCGCATGACGCATCCCCAGGCCGTGCTCTCGATCATCGACGAGCTGCGCAAAGTCGTCTGGCCCTCGCGCCAGGAAACGGCCAACCTGACCGTGGTCGTGCTGGTCGTCGCCATCGCCGTCGGCATCTTCCTTGGTGTGATCGACTTCGGCCTGAATCGAGTGGTTGAGGAGGCGTTGCTGCCCTGATGACCACATCACGCGAGACCCCGCAATCCAGCAGCGCATTCGGCGGAGATTTCGGCGCCTCCGAACTGACCGCCGCCGAGCGCGAGCTGCAAGAAGTCCTGGCCGCCGCCAAAGCACTCGGCATCGAGACCGAAGAGGCGCCCGAACAAGAATCCGTCGACACCGCCGCCGCCACCGCGCTGGTCGAACTCGGACTCGACCGCCCGGTCGAGCGCGAAGCCACCCCGATCGCCTCCTTCCTCCAGGAAGACGACGACTCCGAGCAGCCCGAAGCAGAGCCTGAAGTGCCGCTCGAAGGCATCCAGGAGCCTGACGCCGCCTGGTTCGCCGTCAATACCTACTCCGAGTTCGAATACAAAGTGCGCGACGACATCGACCTGCGGATTCGCAGCATGGACGCCGAACGCCACTTCGTCGAGCTCAACCAACAGCAGGCCGCCATGGGCCCCGCGCAACGCAACCGCTCGTTGGGAGCGAAGCGCGTCGTGCTCGTCCCCACCCAGCAAGAAGTGGAAATCAAGGGCGGCAAACGCCGCGAGGTCGAACGCAAACTGCTGCCCGGCTACGTGCTCCTGCAGATTCGGCTCAATCCCGACACCGGCGAGATCCCCGACGATGCCTGGCACTTGGTCAAGAACACGACCGGCGTCACCGGCTTCGTCGGCACCCGCGAAGAGCAGCGCGAGCGCCCCGTCGCCCTCTCGCCCGACGCGATCCGCAACATCATCGGCCAAACACAGGTCGAAGAGCCGCAAATCCGCGTCGGATTCTCCGTCGGCGACGCCGTCCGCCTGACCGATGGGCCGTTCCTCGACATGGTCGCCGAGGTCGAGGAGATCAACATCGAAAAGGGCAAAGTCCGCGTCCGCATCTCCATGTTCGGACGCGAAACGCCGCTCGAGCTGGACTTCGACCAGGTCGAAAAGCAATAGGCTGCAGATTCCACACCAACACCGCGCCGTCGGCGCGTCTCGGCAGACGGAAGAGGGAGCGACTGGATGGCGAAGCGTGTACGAGCAGTGCTCACACTGCAACTCGAGGCGGGCAAGGCCAGTCCTGCGCCGCCGGTCGGCCCGGCACTGGGTCAACACGGCGTTGGCATTATGGAGTTCGTCAAGAGCTATAACGAACGCACCGCGCAGAACGCGGGCGAACTGATCCCGGCCCAGATCACGATCTACGAAGATCGTTCCTTCTCGTTCGAGCTGCGGACCCCGCCAGCCTCCGACCTGATCCGCCGCGCGGCCGGTCTGGAAAAGGGCGCGTCCGAGCCGCGACGCGAAGTGGCCGGATCGATCAGCTCCGACCAGGTGCGTCAGATCGCCGAAAAGAAGATGCAAGACCTGAACGCGAACGACATCGACGCGGCCATGAAGATGGTCGCCGGCACCGCGCGTTCAATGGGCGTGGAAGTCGAGGCCTAGACATGCCGAAGCGAGGCAAGCGCTACCGCGGCGCGCTGACGGAGTACGACAAAGACTCCCACTATGCGCCCGACGAAGCGGTCAAGCTGATCAAGAAGCTGGCCAACGCCAAGTTCGACGAAACCGTCGAGCTGCACATCCGCACCGGACTCGACGTCCGCCACGCCGACCAGCAGCTGCGCGGCACCGCCCGACTCCCGCACGGCCTGGGCAAGGATGTCCGCGTCGCCGTCTTCGCCGAGGGCGACGCCGCCGGCGCCGCGACGGAGGCCGGCGCAGAAGTCGTCGGCGCCGACGACCTGATCCAGCAGGTCCAGGACGGCTTCACCGACTTCGACGTCGCCATCGCCCAGCGCGAGCTGATGGGCAAGGTTGGACGCCTCGGCCGCGTGCTCGGCCCGCGCGGACTCATGCCCAATCCCCGCGCCGGCACCGTCGTCGACCGCGATGACATCGCCAAGGCCGTCGGAGAGGCCAAGGCCGGACGCGTCGAGTTCCGCACCGACCGCGAAGCCTCCGTCCACGTCCCGCTCGGCAAGGCCAGCTTCGGCGAGGAGCAGCTGCTCGACAACCTGGCCATGATGGTCTCGGAGATCGTCAAGTCCAAACCGTCGGGATCCAAGGGCAGCTACATCCGCTCGCTCAACATCGCCTCGACCATGGGACCCGGCGTCAAGCTCGAGCAGCAGGCGACCCTGGCGCTCAAGGCTGACTAGCTCGCCCGCGACAGACGCCAAGCGACTTCTGGGCTAAGCTGAGAAACGAATCGGATACCAATCGCCGCCCGAGACCGCTGGCGCGTCCGTATTGAGCGGACGCGGAACCGTCCAGCGCAGGCAGCAATCCCCAGATCGGCAACAGCGCCCGACGCGCGGCTGATCGATGGTTGCCAGTCTGGTGGTCGTGCAGGTCGGGGCGGTGGAATGGCAACAGGCAGCCGACGCGGCTGCAAGCGGGGGACGCCATGGCCACTGAACGGAAACGCGAACAGGTCGCGCTGCTCGAAGAGCGGCTCGGCCGCGCCTCGATCACGATCGGCTTCGACTACCGCGGCCTGTCCGTGAAGGACATGCAGCAGCTGCGACGCGGCATCCGCGCCGAAGCGCCCGAGACCGAACTGCGGGTCATCAAGAACACGCTCTGGCGGCGCGCCGCCGAAAACGCCGGCGAGGCCGCCGCCGCCGACCTGGCCAGCGAGGCCACGGCCCTCCTGTTCGGCTTCGGCGACCTCACCGAAGCGCCCCGCGCGCTGCAGCGCTACAGCCGCGCCGAACGGCTCGAACTGCCCATCTACGGCGTCTACGTCGAGGGCGAGTTGCAAGACGGCTCGCAGGTCGCCGCTCTCGCCGACGTGCCCAGTCGGCCCGAGCTGATGGCCAAGGTCGCCGGCGGACTGAACAGTCCCGTGGCTGGTCTGGCCGGCGTCCTGAGCGCCACGTTCCGCGACGTCGCGGCCATCGTCGAAGCACGCGCATCCCAGTTGGAAACCGCAGAATCGGGAGCCGAATAGCTCCCGCGCAGCATCACACAGCTCCGGCCCGAGCGGTCGGATGAGATGGAGTCTGACATGTCGAAAGTGGACGAGGCGTTTGAACTGATCAGCGCCATGACGATCCTCGAGGCCCGCGACCTGGTCAAGAAGATCGAGGATGAGTTCGGTGTCACTGCGGCCGCTCCGGTGGCCGTCGCCGCCGTCGGCGGTGCCGCCCCAGGCGCCGACGCCGCCGCTGCGGCCGAAGAGCAGACCGAGTTCGACGTCGTCCTGACCGAGTTCGGCGACAAGAAGATCAACGTGATCAAGGCCGTCCGCGCCGTGACCGAACTGGGCCTGCGCGAGGCGAAGGAATTCGTCGAGTCCGTGCCCCAGACCGTCAAGGAAGGCTTGGCCAAGGAAGAGGCCGAGTCGATCAAGTCACAGCTCGAGGAGGCCGGCGCCGTCGTCGAGCTTAAGTAGCTCCTTCGATCCGCCCCTCGACCCGCCGCGAAGGCCGCCGCGGACCGTCCGCCGCTCCGCGCGGCTGGGCGTCAGTTGCGCTCGCGCGACAAGCGTTCTATTATGTTCGCGATCGTTTCCCCCAATCCTCCGATCTGGGGCAGGGTCTGTGAGGCGGCCCGATGGCGCGTTCCCGCCCGAACACAACACCCATCACGGGTCAACCGTCACGACGGGCGGACGCTGGTCTGCGCCTGGAACTTGCAGCGGTCGTGATCGTCAGCATCGCCGTTGTACTGGTCGCCGCGCTCTTCGCATCCGACTCCTCCGCCGTCACGACGAGCGATCCGCTCGCCTCGACGACCGCCGATGACACCAACGCGCAACAGCCGCAAATGCCAGAGCTGACCGCCGCCGTCGATCGACCCAGCGAGACCGGTCAGGGCGACAACGCCATCCCCGGTCGACTCGACCGCTATCAGGTGCAGCGCGGCGAAACGCTCCAGTCGATCTCCGCCGATCACCGCGTCTCGGTCGACGACATCGTCGCTTGGAATGACCATCTCGACGACAACACGGCGCTGATTCGCGGCGAGTGGCTCTGGATTCCGCGAGCCGAGCCGTCGCTGGTCGCAGACGAAGACATCGACGCCGCCGCCGAGGAAAGTCACGGTCGTGGCGGAGGGTAGTTACGAGCAGCTCGTCGGTACGCAGCCGCCCGATCCCAGGCGCGCACGCAACGCCATCCTGCGCTCGATGGCGATCTGGACCCCGATCTTCACCCTGCTCGTCGTCGGTTCCGTCTTCATGGCCGTCGACGCGCTAGGCGGCAACGGCGGCGCCTGGTTTGGCTTCTCGCTCTTCGCGCTGATCGGCCTGCTCTCCGGCTTCTCCTCGCTCTCCGCCTTCCGCGACTGGTTCACCGAACCGATCGAGACGACCGGCCAGGTGGCGCGCAAGTGGCGCAAGTTCGACCTGCTCATCTTCTTCCGCGCCCACTACGTGCTCGTCGCGCGCCGCGTCTACCGCGTGCCCCGATTGATGTTTGAAGAAATGCCCGAAACCGGCGGCTGGGTCTACATCAACCACTATCCCCACACCAACGCCGTGGTCTCCTGGCGGCCGCTCGGCGAGGACGAACGTCGCGAAGGCGTCGACGTCTCCCCCGCCGACGACCAGCGGAATGGGTCGGACGAGTCGGACGAGCCAGACAAGCGCGGTTGGGGCCGACGCCGCCGAGAACGCGAGCAACCCGTCACCGCCCGCGAACAGGTCGACCTGCCCAGCTTCGGCGACCGACGCGACGATTGACGCCGGCGGCGTGCCGAACTCTCCGCAGCCGGCCGAACCAGCGAGTGATCGCGATCACCTCGCCGAACTTCAGGCGCTCTGGGCCCAGGAAGACGCCGACCGCGCTCGCCAACCAGAACCGCAAGAGATACAGGACCACGACCGCACTGTCCAGCGCATCGCCGATCTCGACCCCGACGACCGCCCCCGCGAACGCCTGCTGCGCTACGGAGCCGACGCGCTCGCCAACTACGAGCTGCTCGCCATCCTGCTCAGCTCCGGGCGGCCAGGCGAAAACGCGCTCGATGTCTCGCGCCGACTGCTCAAGGAACGCGGCCTCGTCGGACTGCTGCGCGCCGATGTGAAGGAGCTGACGCAGGTCTCCGGACTCGGCGAGGCCAAGGTGACCCGAATCAAGGCGGCGGTCGAGTTCGCCTCGCGCGGCCTGGCCGACGATGATTGGAACTCCCGCGAGCCGCTCAACACCGCCGACCAGGTCTTCAGGCGTTTCCAGCCGTTGATTGGTGATCTGCCCCGCGAGGAAGTCTGGGTGCTCGTGCTCGACCGCCAGAACTGCGTGATCCGCGAGGAACGCATCTATCAGGGCATGGTCGACGGCGCCGCCGTCCGCGTCGCCGAGCTGCTCCGTCCCGTCATCCTCCACCAGGGCCGCTCGATGATCCTCGTCCACAACCATCCATCCGGATCAACCGTGCCCTCGCGAGCCGACCAGGTCTTGACCACAGAACTGGTCCAAGCCGCCGACACCATGGCCATCGACATGCTCGACCACATCATCGTCACCCGCGACAACTTCAAATCGATGCTCAACATGGGCGTCCTGCCCCGCAACCGTCCCGAACAGCAAACAACCAAAGCAAACAAGCGGGAAAGCACCAAGCCAAAGCCAACCAAACGAAAACGCGCCAGCCGCACGCGCAACGCCTGACCTAAAGCCCGTTCACAGCAAGGCCGCGCCCCCCACCGTCACACCAACCCCCACCGTCAATCCAGCCGGGACCGTCATTCCAGCTTGTCTGGAATCTCGCCCGCCATCTCGCCCGACCAGACGGGCGCAAAGGGAACGAGGTCCCAGACTCCGCTGGGACGACGGGCGACGCGTCACACCAGCCCCCTCCGTCATACCAACCCCCACCGTCAATCCAGCCGGGACCGTCATTCCAGCTTGTCTGGAATCCCGCCCGACCATAAGCGCAAATGGGAACGAGGTCCCAGACTTCGCTGGGACGACGGACGACGCGTCACACCAGCCCCCACCGCCAATCCAGCGCCCCACCGTCACACCAGCCCCCACCGTCATTCCAGCTTGTCTGGAATCTCGCCCGACCACAAGCGCACAAAGGGAACGAGGTCCCAGACTCCGCTGGGACGACGGACGACGCGTCCATCCAGCCCCCTCCGTCATACCAACCCCCACCGTCAATCCAGCCGGGGCCGTCATTCCAGCTTGTCTGGAATCTCGCCCGGCCGCGTACACAAACCGCAAACGAGGTCCCAGACTCCACTGCGACGACGGACGACGCGTAGTACCAGCCCCCACCGTCAATCCAGCCGGGACCGTCATTCCAGCTTGTCTGGAATCCCGCCCGACCAAAAGCGCAAAAGGGAACGAGGTCCCAGACATCGCTGGGACGACGGACGACGCGTCACACC
>JAJDZG010000146.1 GCA_022824765.1 Dehalococcoidia bacterium
GGCACGGTTGTTCGGCTGTACATTTCCGATCCCGATGCTGAACGCTTGGCTCGCGCTTATGCGTCACTCTTGGGCCGCCGCGACGAGATCGAGTCGATTTTCGGAGAGAAGCTGCACTTTCGACTCTGGACCTATGGCGCCACCATCGAAAAGCGACGGTACGGCTCGGACGGCCTGGATGAGCGCAACTGGCCTGAGTTGCGGCAGGAGATGATCGATCGCTATCTGCGCCTGCGTGATGCAATCGATCCGATCCTGCCCGATATTGCGCTCGTTTGATGCCATTGCCTCCCAGTCCAGCATCACGTGAGGACTCCACATGCCTGAACAGCGACTTGGCAAGCTTGAAGAGGTTGAGCTCCGCAGCGTGTGGGGCGACGAGGCGCGTGATTTTACGCCTTGGGTTGCGGACCATCTTGATGAGCTGGGGGCGGCTTTGCACTTGGACCTCGAGCTCGTCGAGGCTGAGGGTGCGGTCGGCTCATTCTCAGCAGATGTAATCGCGGAGGCTGACGGCAAATTGGTGATCATTGAGAACCAGTTGGAACAGACTGATCATGGCCATCTGGGACAGCTGCTCACCTATGCCGCGGGTCGGGACGCTCAAGTGCTCATCTGGATCACGCCGCAGTTTCGTGACGAACATCGCGCCGCTGTGGATTGGCTCAATCGTTGGACGAGTGACGAGATTGAGGCATACGGCGTCGAAGTTCGCGCTGTGCGAATCGGCGACTCGCTGACGGCGCCGGAGTTCCGCGCCATGGCATTCCCAAACCACTGGTCGCGTCAGTCAAGGTCGAGAGACACTGGCGGATGGATGAGCGACGATGAGCGAAGTCGTCGCATCGATTTCTTCGACGAGTTAGCCAGAAAGGCAGTGGAACGAAAGCTCACCAACTCGACTGGGATGAGCGCAGTCGCAAAGTCCAAGTCGTTTCCCAGCCGAGTCGGTGGTCGGGAATTCCGGTACTGGATCGATCTGCCCAAGAATGGCGGTATCACTGCGAAACTCGATGTCCGTACAGAAGACACGGCGCGAAACGCAGACATTCTTGAGGCTCTCATCGAAGATCGCGAAGACATTGAGAGGGAGCTTGGTTTCGAGCCCGAGTGGATCGCCCCTGATCCTCATGGCCCACATGGCCGAGTTGCTGGGGAAGTGACCGTTCGAAGAGGTTTCTCAATCGAAGATTCATCTAAGCAGTTCACACAAGCGATGAACTGGGCTCTAGACGTGATTGAGGGTTTCCAAAGCGCACTAGAGCCAAGATTGATCGAAATCGTGGAGAACTTACAGGCGGAACAGACGGATGGTGTTGCTGACTAGCTGCTCGGCGATCTCTTCGAGTTCGACGCCTCTTGACTTTGCGATTTGCGCTGCGGTGTGGTGTAGGTTGGCTGGTTCGTTGCGCTTGCCTCGCTTTGGTTGCGGGCTGAGGTAGGGACAGTCTGTCTCGACGACGATTGATTCCAGCGGCACGGTTGCCGCCGCTTCGCGTAGATCGTGATTCTTGGGATAGGTGACGGGCCCGGCAAACGAAATCATGAAGCCCAGCTCGACGTATCGGAGGGCGAGCTCGGCGTCTCCGGAGAAGCAGTGGATGACGCCGACGGGGAACGCCCCTCTGTCCCTCCGGGACATCTCCGCCCGCCCCGCGGGGGGAGCGTGAGATTGAGCCCATTCTTTGAGCAGGCTGAAGGTCTTCTCGTGCGCGTCCCTTGAGTGGATCACGACTGGCAGCCGGAGTTCATCGGCGAGGCTGAGCTGGGCCTCGAACGCTCGGTACTGGTCGGGATGCGGCGAGAGGTTGCGGTAGAAGTCGAGGCCGATTTCTCCGATAGCGACGACCTGATCGAGCTCTGCCAAGCGGCGGAATGACTGAGCGGTCTCGTCGTTCCAGTCCTTGGCGTCGTGGGGATGCACACCGACCGTCGCCCAGACGCCGCCGTATCGCTCGGCGACGGCGACGGCGTTGCGGGAGTCTTCGAGCGAGCAGCCGATGGTCACGACTCGCTCGACGCCGGCCTCGCGGGCTCGCGCCATGACATCCGGCAGCTCGTCGCCGATCCATGGGTCGTGCAGGTGAGCGTGGCTGTCGAAGAGCGGCAGAGGTTGGCTCATGTGCCTAGCCGCTCCTCCTCTTCCTCGACGATTGAGGGGTCGAGCTTCTTGAAGAGGGGCGTCGGCTTCTGCAGCTGATCGCCAGGCCGCAGCGCGTGCATCTGCCAGCCCAGATCGTCGATGCTGCCCTCGCTGTTGAGCATCTCATGGAGTTGTTGGCAGCTGAACGGCAGATACGGGGCGAGCGCCGTGCGCAGCGCCGCGATCACGTTGAGCGCGGTGTAGAGGCTGCGCGCCGCCGCCTGTTTGTCCGTCTTGACCGCCTGCCAGGGTGCCGTCTGGTCGAGGTAGCGGTTGGCCTCCTGCGCGAGCGCGAAGGCCTGCTGGATGCCTTGACGTAGGTGCACGCCCTCGATCGACTGTCCGACCTGCTCAAGTCCTGATTGCGCGCGGTCGAGCATCTGGGTGGCGGCGCGGTCGAGCGGGCCTGGATCGGGCACCTGGCCGTCGAAGTGGCGGTTGATCAGGGAGAGCACGCGGTTGACCAGGTTGCCCCAAGTCGCCACGAGTTCGTCGTTGTTGCGGCGCAGGAATTCGGCCCAGCTGAAGTCGGAGTCGGACGTCTCGGGCATCGACGCGGTGAGCGCGTAGCGCAGCGGGTCGGGGTCGTAGCGGGTCAGGTAATCGTTGACCCAGACGGCCCAGTTTTGGGACGTGCTGGCCTTGGAACCGCTCATGGTGATGTACTGGTTGGCGGGCACGTCATAGGGCAGGTTGTATCCGCCTGCGCCGAGCAAGATGGCCGGCCAGATGATGGTGTGGAACGGCACGTTGTCCTTGCCGATGAAGTTGTAGATGCGAGCGTCGTCGGACTGCCAGAAGTCGCGCCAGGCTTCGGGATCGCCGTTGGTTTGCGCCCACTCGACGGTTGCTGAGAGGTAGCCGATCACCGCCTCGAACCAGACGTAGATGCGTTTGTTGTCCCATCCGTCGAGCGGAACGGGCACACCCCAGTCGATATCGCGGGTGATGGCGCGGTCCTGAAGTCCCTCACGGAGCATGCCCTTGGAGAAGTTGAGCACGTGGGTGCGCCAGAAGTCCTTGCCGTCGTCGAGCCATTCTTGCAACGGATCCTCGAATGCCGTCAGGCGCAAGAAGTAATGCTCGGAACTGCGCAGCTCGGGCGTCGCGCCGGTCCCGCGCGAACGCGGATTGATCAGCTCGATGGCGTCAAGCTGTCGGCCGCAGGTGTCGCATTGGTCGCCGCGCGCTCGGGGTTCGTTGCAATGCGGACACTCGCCCTCGACGTAACGGTCAGGCAGGAAGCGTTTCGCTTCGGGGTCGTAGAACAGGTCCTGCGAGCGTCGCTCGAGGTATCCGTTCTCCAGCAGCGCGAGGAAGAGTCCCTGCGCCACCTCGCGGTGGTTGTCGGTCATGGTGGTCGTGAAGGTGTCGAACGAGATGCCCATGCCGTCCCACGTGTCAAGGATCGACTGGTGGAACTCGGCCACGACCTCTGCCGGTGTGCGTCCCTCGTCGTCGGCGCGGACCGTGATCGGCGTACCGTGCGCGTCGGAGCCTGAGACCATCGCAACGCGGTTGCCGCGGATGCGGTGATAGCGGGCGAAGATGTCGGCTGGGAGGTACGCGCCGCCCAGCTGGCCGTGATGGATTGGCCCGTTGGCATAGGGCCAGGCCACGCAGACGAGGATGTTGTCGCTCATGTCAGTAGGGTACGCGCCTTCCTGCGTTTGGGAACCGCCCAGCATTCACAGGCTGTCAACGTTGGGACGCAAAGGGCCAGAGTGCGTAGATCTCGCGTCGCGGCCGTCCGGACTGCTGCGCGACATAACGAGCCGCCTGAGATCGCGAGGCGCCCAGCGCCGCAGCGTCGGCGAGCGCCTCCGCAACTTGCGCATCCGACCAAAGATCCGTTTGTCCGGCAGGTGGGACAATCAGAATGGTGAACTCGCCGCGCGGTTGGGCGAAGGCCTCAACTGCCGCTGAGGGCGTCCCCCGCCAGATCTGCTCATGCAGCTTGGTCAGCTCTCGCCCGATGACCAACTCAGCGTCCGGCAGCATCTGGGCCAGGTCTTGCAACGTCGCACCCACGCGCCGCGGCGATTCGAAGACGACCGAGCTATGCCCAGCCGCAGCGATCTCGGCGAGCGCACGCTGACGCTCGCCAGACTTGCGCGGCAGAAATCCATACAGATGCACCCGGGGCGACTCTGCTCCGCTGACGGACCAGAGTGCGATCGACGCGGCAGGCCCGGGAATGGGGACGACGCTGATCTCCGACGCGGCCGCAGCCGCAACGAGCCGGCGTCCCGGATCGGAGACACCGGGCGTGCCAGCGTCGGAGACCAGCGCGATGGATTGGCCGCGCTGCATCCGCTCGACCAAGCGCCGAGCGTCTGACCCGTGGTCGTGGTACGGGACCACGGTGGTGTCGATCTCGTAGTGGCGCAGCAGCTGCCTGGCGACCGGCACGTGCTCGGCCGCAACCAGGTCAACCTCGCCCAGCACGCGCAGCGCTCTGAGCGTGATGTCCTCCATATTGCCGATCGGTGTGGCGACCACGAAGAGGGTGCCTGATTCCTCTGCCATGACTGACACTCTAGGCAGCGCTGTGGATGGGCGGAACGCCGCCTCGTCTGTTGTGCGCTCGTTTACGCCAACAGCGCGGAAGGCTGTTCTAGAATGTCCCAATCGCGGACAGGAGAGGGCGGTCAGCCTCGTGCTTGTTTGCACGGACCAGCAGTGTCGAAACGATGAAGCGCGGCCTCGTGCCGCGCTTGTGCGTTTAACGGCCCATCGCGCCCTCGCCATGCGGTGCCATGCGTGCCATACACGTCATGCGTCCAAGAACCTACTGCCTCAATCCGCTCGGTCACCGATGTTGCGATAGAGGCGCCACACAGCAGGGGGAGACTGATGACCACGTTGACGCAGCGCGAACCACTCACCCCCGGTCAAGAGCTGGTGCAGGGCGCGTACGATTCCGGTCTGCCGAGTCAGCCGCCGCGCCGCAAGGCGCTTCAGGAGGCCTACGGATTCGACGACGTCGCAATCGTGCCGGGGGTCGTCACGATCAATCCCGAGCTGACCGACGTCTCGACCACGCTCGCCGGTCAGCAGCTCGAGATCCCGATCCTCGCCGCGGCGATGGATGCGGTGGTTGACCCCCATTTCGCCATCGACGTGGGGCGGCGGGGCGGCATGGCCGTGCTGAATCTCGAGGGACTGCAATGCCGCTTCGACGATCCAGCTGAGATCCTGGAAGAAGTCGCCGCCAGCGACACTGAAGCAGCCACCGAAATCCTGCAGCGCGCTTACACGACGCCGATTCGCGACGAGCTGATCGGTCTGCGCGTGCAAGAGATCAAAGACGGCGGGGCGACTTCTGCGGTGTCGATCACCCCGCCCAACGCGAAACGCTACGCCCGTGCGGTCAAGGAGGCCGCGCCCGACGTGTTCGTCGTGCAGTCGACCGTCACGACGGCCCGGCACTTTTCGCGATCACAGCGCGGCTTGATCCTGCGAGAGCTGATCGACGAGATGCAGATTCCCACGCTGGTCGGCAACACGGTCGGCTTCGACGCTTCGCTGGAGCTGATGGATGAAGGGATCGCTGGCCTGCTCGTCGGTGTCGGACCAGGCGCGGCCTGTACGTCTCGAGAAGTGCTGGGCATCGGGGTACCGCAAGTCTCGGCGACGATCGAGTGCGCCTATGCACGAGACGCCTACTACGAACGCACCGGCCGCTACGTGCCGATCATCACGGACGGCGGCATCCGCACCGGCGGCGATTTCTGCAAGTCGCTCGTCGCTGGCGCCGATGCGGTCATGATCGGCTCTCCGTTCGCCGGCACGGTTGAGGCGCCTGGCCGCGGATTCCACTGGGGCATGGCCACGCCGCACGCCGAGCTGCCGCGCGGCGTCCGGGTTCACGTCGGACAGCACACCTCGCTTGATCGATTGCTCTTCGGCCCCACCTCACGCACCGATGGCACAGAGAACCTGATCGGCGCGCTGCGCACCTGCATGGGCAGCGTCGGCGCTGAGACGATCCGCGAGCTGCAGCGCACAGAAATGGTGATCGCACCTGCCATCAAGACCGAGGGCAAGCGCTACCAGATGATGCGGGACTAGCTCGTCCCGAGCGCCTCGTAGAAGAGGTCGAGCAGGCGGCGCGTGTGGCGGTGCTGCCAACCGCCTCGACCCTGATTCATCACATAGCCCCAGCCGACGCGCGCATCAGGGTCGGCGAAGGCCAGTGACCCGCCGCCGCCGAAGTGTCCGAAGGTGCGCGGATTCGGCCCCAACGGACGCTCGGCCATGGTCAGCTGAAATCCTGAAGCAAACCGCGTCGGACGCCCCAGAATACGGTCCACACCGTAGACCTGTTCGGTCGACATGGCGTCGATTGTCTGCGGCTCCAGAATGTGTACGCCGTCGAGCCGTCCGTCGGTCGCGAGCGCGCCGAACAGCCTGGCCAGGCCGCGAGCGGCGCCGTGCCCAGTCGTCGAGGGGAACTCCGCAGCACGGTACTCTCGCGTGTTCTGCGATCCAGGACCACTCAGGATGTGCGGTGGATTGCGCCCGCCGAGCGTCTGCAAGGCGCTCGGCGGAGCACGGCGGAAATCGGGCGGCTGCTGCATCGGCAACATATCGGCCGTGCGCAGGTCGTGCTCCGGCTTCGTACCGAAGTGGAAATCGAGACCGATCGGTTGGCTCAGGTCGGACTGCAGATGCTGGCCGATGGATCGCCCGGTGATGCGGCGGATCACCTCGCCGATCAGAAAGCCCTGCGTGTTGGAGTGGTAACCGTGCGCGTTGCCTGGCGGCCACCATGGCTCCTGTTCGGCCAGCTCTGAGGTCATCAGCTCCCAATCCAGCATCGCGCCGCGAGGCAGCGGCCGCCGGATCGCGACCAGTCCTGCTTGATGGGTCAGCAGCCAGCGGAAGGGAATGTCCGCTTTGCCATTCTGCGCGAACTCGGGCCAATAGTCGGCGACGCGACGGTCGATCTCCAGCTCGCCGCGTTCGGCCATGCGCCAGGACAGGATCGCGCAGATCGCCTTGCCGACCGAATAGCAGCAGACGATCGTGTTCGACGCCCATGGTTTCGAATGCTCTGCATCGGTCCAGCCGCCGTAGAGATCGATGACCGGCTCCCCGTCGAGCGTGACGGCGAGAGCTGCTCCGGTTTCTGATCGGTCGGCGAAGTTCTGCTGGAACTGATCACGGACGGCTGCGAAGCGCGGATCGCAATAGCCCTGCACGGGCGCGTCGGCAGGCGACGGCAGCTCGTCCGACATGTCAGCCGGCCACGATTCGGATGGCGCGCGGGCGTTGCGAAATGTCGTCGAGGATGTCGATCTCCGCGTTGGGCAGCATTTGCTGCGCTGCTGCGGCGATGGCGCCTTCCTGGCCGGGATCGATCTCGAGCACCGCGATGCCGTTCGGGTGCAGCCGCGACGGGAGCTGCGTAATCAGGCGCAGGATCAGTTCTGTGCCGCTGGTGCCCGGAGTCAGCGCGATGCGCGGTTCGTGATCCGAGACCTCGGGTTCGAGATCGCCGATACGCTCCTCAGGGATGTAGGGCAGGTTCGCCACCACACAGTGAAAGGGACCGGGCAGGGGCGTCAACAGGTCGCCTTGCACGAACTCCGCCCGCGGACGCCGCAGAATGCGTTGCGCGTTGTCGCGGGCGACCAGCAGTGCGTCGCGTGAGACGTCGGAGCAGACCAGCTGCACCCCGCGCCGATGCCTGGCCAGCGCGATCCCGACTGCTCCCGATCCCGCGCCGACGTCAGCGACCTGCGCGGTGCGAATCCGCGCTTGACGCATGTGATCGAGCGCCGCATCGACGAGCAGCTCCGATTCCGGCCGGGGAATCAGCACATCAGGCGTGACCCGAAACTCCAGCCGGTAGAACTCGCGCGTTCCCGTGATGTAGGCGAGCGGCTTGCGAGTCGTGCGCTCAGCGAGCGCGGTCTGAAAGCGCTGTTGCGCCGCAGGGTCGATTTCGTCGGTCAGCGAGGCATAGAGCTGGGCGCGGGTCAGACCGGTCGCGTGCCGCAGCAGCACTTCGGCCTCGAAGCGGGCGTCGTCGATCTCCACTGCCTCGAGTTCCGCCGCCGCGGCCAGCCAGACATCGCGCAGGATCGCAGGCGCGTTCACGACGATGCCTCCGCCAAGAGACGCGCTTCCTCAGCCGTTGCGGCGGCGTCGATCAGCGGGTCGAGCTGACCGTCCAGCATGCCGTCGAGGTCATGGCGAGTCAGGCCGATGCGGTGGTCGGTCACGCGGTTTTCGGGAAAGTTGTAGGTACGAATCTTCTCCGAGCGATCCCCAGATCCAACCTGGGAGCGGCGGAAGTCGGCCCGCTCCTGCTCGGCCGCGATGCGTTGCTGTTCGTACAGGCGGGCGCGCAGCACGGACATCGCCTTGAGCTTGTTCTTGAGCTGGGAGCGTTCGTCGGTGCAGGTCACGACGATGCCGCTCGGCTCGTGCGTGAGCCGCACGCCGGTCTGCACCTTGTTCACGTTTTGACCGCCCGCGCCGCCCGAGTGAAAGAGGTCGAGTCGAATCTCCGACTCGTCGAGCTCCACGTCGACTTCTTCGGCTTCCGGCATGACCGCAACGGTGGCCGTGGACGTGTGAATGCGGCCTTGCGCTTCGGTCTCGGGAACGCGTTGGACACGGTGGACGCCCGACTCGTACTTGAGCCTGGAGAACGCGCCGTCGCCGCTGATCTGGCAGATCACTTCCTTGAAGCCGCCCATCGCATTCTCCGACGCGCTGACGACGTCAGTGTTCCAGCGCCGACCTTCGGCGTAGCGGACGTAGGCCCGCAGCAGGTCGGCGGCCCAGAGACCGGCCTCATCGCCGCCGGCCCCGGCGCGAATCTCCACGATCACATTTCGCTCGTCGTTGGGATCGCGCGGCAGCAGCGCGCGCTTGGCTTGCTCTTCGAGGTCGGCGATGCGCTCGCGCAACTCCAGTACTTCGGACTGCGCCAACTCGCGCATGTCGTCATCGTCGGCGATTTCCAAGACATCGCGCGCCTGTTGCAGTTCGTCGCTGGCGCTGCGATAGCTGTTCAGCAACGCAATCTTGCCTTGCAGCGAGGAGTGTTCCTTGGCCAATGCCTGCAACCTCGCTGGGTTCGAGGCTGTGGCCGGGTCGGCCATCTGCGACTCGAGATCATGGAAGCGCTGCGCGACTTCCTCCAGCCGCGCCCACATGGCGGTGTTGTCGGCTGGTGCAGTGGCTGGCATATGCGCTCTCAGTCCTGTGGCTGAGTATACGAACGGCTGCTCAGTTCGCCCGCGGCGTCGGCGATGGCGAGCTGTTCTTGCTCAGACGTCTGCAAGTCTCGAATGGTCACGACACCCTGCGCCAAGTCTCGCGCGCCGACGATCACGGCATAACGGGCACCGCTGCGGTTGGCCTGGCGGAGCTGCGCCTTGAGCGAGCGTCCGCCGAAGGCCAGCGTGGCCGAGACGCCGTTGCGCCGCAGTGCCCCGGCGATGGCGGTCGCGGCCGTGTCTGCGCCCTCACCGAGGGCGCAGATGAGGACGTCTGGCCCGCTCGACCGTTCCGGCGCGAGTCCCTCCTCCTGCAGACGTCCCGCCATCCGCTCGATGCCCATGCCGAAGCCGATGCCGGGCGTCGGCGGGCCGCCGATCTGCTCAATCAGGCGGTCGTAGCGTCCTCCAGCAAGGACCGTCGTTTGCGATCCGCTGGCCGTGGTGGGGACGATCTCAAAGACGGTGTGCGTGTAGTAGTCCAGCCCGCGCACTAGCGATGGACGCTCCTCGTAGGGGATACCGAGCGATTCAAGGTGTGCCTTGACGGCGGCATAGTAGTCTGCCGATTCGGACCGGAGGTGATCGGTGATCAGCGGCGCGTCCGCCTGAAACGGTTGCGTGCGCGGGTCCTTGCTGTCGAGCAGGCGCATCGGCGCGCGGTCCCAGCGTCCGCGGTCGTCGTTGCCGATGCGGTCCAGGTGCGGTTCGAAGTGCTCCTTGAGCAGCGGCACATAGGCCTGGCGATCTTGTAGATCGCCGATGCTGTTGAGCAGAATCTTCAGGTCCAGCAGTCCCAACGTCTGCGCGATCCTCCAGCCCAGGTCGATCACTTCCGCGTCGAGTGCGGCATCGCGGACGCCGATCGCCTCGACGCCAAACTGAGTGTGCTGGCGGAAGCGTCCTGCCTGCGGACGTTCGTAGCGGAAGATCGGCAAGTGGTAGGCCAGCTTGACCGGCTGCTGGAGGTTCGCCATGCCGTGCTGCAGGTAGGCGCGGCAGACCGAGGCCGTGCCCTCGGGCCGCAGCGCGAGGCGTTCGCCGCCGCGATCGTCGAAGATGTACATCTCCTTTTCGACGATGTCGGTGCCCTCGCCGACGCCGCGCGCGAACAGATCGGCCGCCTCGAAGGTGGGCGGTTCGATGAATCCGAAACCGGCCAGCCGCGCCTGCTCTCGCGCGTGGCGCACGACGTGCTGATGCACGTCATAGTCCTGCGGCAGCAAATCGCGGGTGCCGCGCGGCGTCTGAAAGTTCTGTGGGCCGGGGTTGCTCATGGTTGACCTCTTGCCTCATCTTACCCACGAGTTGCTCCTGGCCATCGCCGCAGGATTGACGCTGCTGCGCTTTGTATGATCGATCCATGACTACGCAGGGCGTCCGCGTTGAGGTGGTTGACATGTTGGCGCATCCAACGCTGGACGCGCTGTCCGACGTGATGGAGCAGTACCTGGCGCCTGCGGATCAGGAACTGGTGTTGGCCGCGTACGAGTTCGCGGCCACCCAGCACGAGGGGAGCTTCCGACGCTCCGGCCATCCCTATATCGAGCATCCGCTGGCTGCGGCAGTGACCTGCGCCGAGTTGCAGCTGGACGTGCCGGCCGTCCAGGCGGCGCTGTTGCACGATGTCATGGAGGACTGCGGCGTGACTCGCGACCAGCTGGTGGCCGAGTTCGGTGTCGACGTCGCCAAACTGGTCGAGGGAGCGACGAAGCTGGCGGCGCTGCAGCTGCCCAACGTCGAGGGATCGATCGATCGGGGCGTGCAAGCCGAGAATCTGCGCCGCATGTTCGTCGCCATGGCGGACGATGTGCGTGTTGTCATCGTCAAACTTGCTGACCGGCTGCACAACATGCGCACGCTCGACGCGATGAAGCCCGAGAAGCAGATCGAGATTGCTCGCGAGACGATGGAAATCTACGCACCGCTCGCGGCGCGTTTGGGTATCTGGCAGATTCGCGCGCAGTTGGAAGACCTCTGTTTCAAGTATCTCGATCCCAACGGCTACCGAGAGGTCTCGCAGCTGGTCGCGTCGCGCCGCGAGAAGCGTGAAGGCTATCTGGGCGACATTCGCGCCAAGCTCGAGGCCGCCATCGAGCAGGCCGGGATCAGCGCGCAGGTGAGTGGACGCGTCAAGCACCTCTACTCGATTCGCGAGAAGATCAAGAAGTACGAGCGGCAGGGCAAATCGTTCGACGACATCTACGATTTGCTCGCCCTGCGCGTGCTGACTGAGAGCACCAGCGACTGTTACTCGGTCCTGGGCGTCGTGCACGGGATGTGGCGTCCGTTGCCGCGCGAGTTCGACGACTACATCGCCAGCCCGCGTCCCAGTGGATATCAATCGCTCCACACCACCGCATATTGGCAAGACTCCCACGCGGTGGAAGTGCAGATCCGCACGCATGAGATGGACCGCGAGGCCGAGTACGGCGTCGCCTCGCACTGGGCGTACAAGGAGAACCGCCACAACGCGATCAACGACCGGGAGCGGATGACCTGGCTGCGCCAGATCGTCGAGTGGCAGGGCGAGCAGGGCGGTGCTGAGGAGTTCATTGAGACCCTGCGCTCGGATGTCTTCCCCGATCAGGTGTTCGTGCACACGCCGAAGGGCGAGATCCTCGCTCTGAGCGCCGGCGCGACGCCGCTCGACTTCGCCTTCCGCATTCACACGGATGTCGGCTACCAGTGCGTGGGCGCGAAGGTCAATGGCCGTCTGTCGCGTCTCACCACGCCGCTGCAGAACGGAGATGTCGTCGAGATCGTGACCAGTCGCACGGCGCGCGGCCCCAGCCGCGACTGGTTGAATCCGGTGCTCGGATTCGTGACCACGAACCACGCGCGCACCAAGATTCGCCAGTGGTTCAACCGGCAGGCCCGCACCGAGAACATCGCGCGCGGCCGCGATGAACTCGAGCGCGAGCTACGCCGTCTGAGCCTCAAACTGCCCAACGTTGAACAGGAAGTGATGGACGCGGTCCGCGCCAAGACGATGGACGACGCGCTGGCGTTGATCGGCGCTGGCGACATCACGGCCCACGCTATCGCGTTGAAGGTCGCATCGGCAGACGATGAGGTTGAGGCTGCGACGGCGACGGCACCAGCGCCGTCGCCATCACGCGAGGCCGGCGATGCCGTGCAGGTCGTCGGCGCGCGCAACATGCTCACGCGTCTCGCGCCGTGCTGCACGCCGCAGCAGGGCGATCCCGTGACCGGGTTCATCACCCGCGGACGCGGCGTGACCGTCCACCGCAGCGAGTGCCCCAACATCCTCTCGGTGACCGATGTCGAGCGGATCGTCCCCGTTCGTTGGACGCCATTTCAGAAGGCGGCCGAGGCGCGGCTCAAGATCGTGGGCTGGGACCGCGTCGGCCTGGCGCGCGATGTTGCTGGCGTCTGCGCCGACGAGAACGTCAACATGGTCTCATTCGTCACGGGCGAGCCGACTGACGGCGCGGTCACGCTGACCTTCACCGTCGAAGCCAGCGGGCTCGCGCAGTTGCAGCGTGTGATGTCCAAGCTCGATGGCGTGCACGGTGTGATGGGTGTCGAGCGCGAGCACTAACGAACGCCGAAGGTCCTTACGGCTTCAGCGCCTCCGCCAGGCGGTCTATGTGCGACTCTGGCGTGTAGAAGTGCGGCGAAGCGCGCAGGCGACCGAACCGTACGGCCGTGATGATTCCGGAATCCTGCAACCGTTCCCAGATGTCGTCCACCGACTCGCGGGCAGCCAGTTCATCGGGAGGGTCGAAGATGACGATGCCGCTGCGCTCGGACTCGCCACGCGGCGAGTAGACGCGGCAGCCGGCGTCTGACAGCGCGTCGCAGAGATACGCGGTGACCGACTCCAGCTGGGCCCAGACGTTGTCGATGCCCACACCTAGCAGGTGTCGAATGGACGCGCGCAGCCCGAGCATCGTCGCCGTGGGAGTCGCACCTGGTTCGAACCGCGCTGCTGTCGGTGCCAGCCTCAGTTCAGCATTCCCTGCCGCGAGGCCGTCCTCCATGCTGTTCGCGCCCAGGACGGGCGGGATCAGACCGTCGATCAGCTCCTCGCGGATGTAGAGCAGGCCTGAACCGGTTGGACCCAGCAGCCACTTGTGGCCGCCGCAGGCGAGGATGTCGACGTCGTCCTCGACCACGTTGACCGGCAGCGCGCCCGCCGACTGGATGGCGTCCACGGACAGGAGTCCACCGACCGCGTGCACGGCGTCGGCAATCGGACGGAGGTTGGAGCGGAAGCCGCTGCCCCACTGCACGTGCGACAGACCGACCAGCTTCGTCCGCTCGTTGACGGCTGAGAGGATGTCCTCGGTCGGAATCCGCCCGTCGTCGTGCTGGGTGACGACGTCCAACTCGACGCCGCGCTGTTGCAGCGAGTTATAGAAGTGGCGGTTGGACGGATACTCGGCGTCGGTGACCAGGATGCGGTCGCCGTCTTGCAGCCCCAGTGAACCGGCCGAGACCGAGACGCCTGTCGCGGTGTTGGGCACGAACGCGATCTCCGTTGCGCTCCGTGCGCCGATCAGCTCGGCTGCGACCGCGCGGAAGTCTGCCATGTCGTCCTGCCAGGTCGAACCGAAGTAGCCCGAGCGGCCGGCCTGATCTGCATAGTCGCGCACGGCTTGGGCCACATCCGCCGGCAGCGGCGAGACGCCTGCATGGTTGAAGAACGCCAATCCGCTGTCCAGAACGGGGTAACGATTGTCTGACATGGCGGGCCTCCAGTGTGGAGAGTCTAGAGGGGTGGTCTGGGGGCGGAGGTTGCACGACTCCGAAAGAGTGTTCTAGTATGCGCATGTACCGAACTGAAGTTCCGTTCGGGCGTTCTGTGATAGCGAGAGGTTTGCCATGCACACCCGAGTCAACGGCGGAGCGGTCATCGGTCTGGACGGCGCGCCCATCTGCGTCGAGGTCGACATCTCGTCCGGCCTGCCCAAGACCACCATCGTCGGCCTGCCCGACGCGGCGGTCGACGAGGCTCGAGAGCGCGTCCGATCCGCGATCCGCAACGCCGGCGCGGGCTTTCCCACCAAGCGAGTGACGGTCAATCTCGCGCCGGCCCACATTCGCAAGGAGGGCGCGGGCTACGACCTGCCGATTGCGGTGGGGATGCTGGTCGCGACGGGGCAGATTTGCGAATCGGCCGTGCAGGACACGCTCTTCCTGGGCGAGTTGGCGTTGGACGGCGAACTGCGTCATGTGCGCGGGGTGCTCAGCGTCACCGCGGCCGCCAGAGACGCCGAAGTGCGCCGCATTGTGGTGCCCAAGGTGGACGCCGAAGAAGCGTCGCTGATCGACGGCATCGAAGTCGTCGCGGTGGATTCGCTGCGCGATTGGATCGAGATCGCGACTGAGGAGCGCCCGGTCGCGGACGCCATTTGGCCAACCACGCCGGCCGTTGGGGATGATCCGGGCTCCGCCTTCGACGGGCACAACTTTTCGGACGTGCGCGGTCAGGAACATGTCAAGCGCGCGCTCGAGGTTGCGGCCGCTGGTGGACATAACCTGCTGATGTGCGGTCCGCCAGGCGCAGGCAAGACCCTGCTCGCCTCGTGCTTGCCCGGTATTCTCCCGCCGCTGACGAGCGCGGAAGCGCTGGAAGTCACCAAGATCGCGTCAGTGGCCGGTCAGACCGAGGGCTCCGCGCTGGTCCGCGAGCGGCCTTTCCGCGCGCCGCACCACACCATCTCCAACGCAGGACTGGTCGGCGGTGGACAGCGTCTGCGCCCGGGCGAGGTGACGATGGCGCACCGAGGCGTCCTCTTTCTCGACGAGCTGCCCGAGTTTTCCGTCCGAGCGCTGGAGGCGATGCGCCAGCCGCTCGAGGACCGCTGCATCACCATCTCCCGCGCACACGGGACGGTCACCTATCCGGCCGATATCTGCCTCGTGGCGGCCATGAACCCATGCCCCTGCGGCAATTTCGGCTCCGACCAACACTGCACGTGCACCGACGGCGCGGTGTACCGCTATCAACACCGCATCTCGGGACCGGTCCTCGACCGCATTGACCTCTTCGTCGACGTACCGAGAGTCGAGGTGCAGAAGCTGATGGAGTCCGACGGCGCCGTGGCGCCCAGCACGGAACCGTCCAACGCGGTCCGGGCCCGCGTCGTCGAGGCGCGCAATCAACAGATCGAGCGCTACGGCGCGGGTGGTCCAAACGCCAACGCTTCGCTGTCCGCGCGTGAAGTCGGCAAACATTGCTACGACATGCTGGACGATCGTGCTCGCACGTTGATCCAGGAGGCGGTCGACCGGCTCCGCTTGTCGGCTCGCGGCTATCACCGCGTGCTGAAGGTGTCGCGCACGATCGCTGACCTCGCCGGTGCCGAGACGATCTCAGCCCAGCACGTTGCCGAGGCCGTCCAGTATCGCCGTCGAGGGAACCTGGGCTGAGCGGTGCATAGTCGAGATCATCGGACGTCGAGCAACCGGCAGGCACTAGTGATGCAGTGGCCAGTGATATCGTGGGCGCTCAGCCCCCGTAGCTCAGGGGATAGAGCACCGGCCTCCGGAGCCGGGAGCGTAGGTTCGAATCCTACCGGGGGCGCCAGTCGCGCGTTAGTCTCGAGTGTCCCAGGTCAGCAGCATCGCCCTGGACGGCGTTCGCCAGAGCGGACGGTACAATCGGCCGCGCTCAAACAGCTGTGGGATGGCATCGCGAATCCGCCGTGCTGCTTGCTCATTCTGCTGGTCATCCTGCTGGATGCCCAGCTCCTCCGACGCGAACGCCACGGCGTCGTCGTCGGTTGTCGGCAGCTGCTCGGGCCATTCAAAGAGCTGAGGCAGTACGCGCACGTCCGGAATGGCCCCAATCTGCCAGATCACCGGCAGCAGTTCACGGAAACTCGGGCTGGGACACTGCGGCTCGCCGTGCGCGAGCTCGAACAGCGCGCCGTTGACATTTGGCGGCGGGACGGTCCAGGTCAGGATCATCACATGGCGCCGTGCCGCCTCGTGCATGGCTCGGATGAACGGCTCGATGTCCTCGATGAAGTACGTGACGTCGACCGTCAGCGTGATGTCCGCCTCGATCGGATCGTCCAGAGGCCAGGTCGACGCAATCGTCGAGGCATGGTCGATGCCGTGCTCCGCTTTGCAGATGTCAAACTGCTCGCGCATCGCAGAGGATGGTTCGACATTGCGCAGCGACTGCGCCCGAAGCGCCAGGGGCAGTCCGATTCGTCCCGCGCCGCCACCGATTTCGACGATGTCATCTTCGAGAGACACATACTCCAGCGCCGCAGCCAGCTGCGGTTCCGGCGTCCGAGTCGGGTCGAAGCGATAGGTGTACGCGTAGCGGTTCCAGTACGACTCATCGAAGGGTGCGCCCAGGCGACGTTGCTGCTCTGTCCGCGCTTGCACCATGGCGCGGTAGCGTTCGGCTGGTCCGGGTGATGTCACGACTTCGCGTTTCGGCTACGGTCAGACAGTGCGGCGAAGACGCGTTCGCCGCGCGGAGACAGGCGGTAGCCGACCTCCAGGCTGGTGGTGAGTCCGAGCGCTTTCAGTTTGCGCACGTCCCGTTTGAACTGGGCGGTGTCGCGACGCTGCGCGTCAGCGAGATCGCCGGCGCGGCGGCCGGGATGGTCGTGGATCGCGGCGAGTGTTGGCTGCGTCCACGGGACGCTGGCGGCGCGAGCGTCCATCTTGTTGAGCTTGGTCAGAACCTCGTCCAGCTCTGCATCGTCCATCTGATCATTGGCTGCCAGGCGTTCTCTCGGTTGTTGTTCGGAGCCAAGCCAGCGAAACTCGACTCGGTACAGCTGGGCGTTGGGATCCTGATCGCGGCGAAGATGGCCTTGAACGGCGGCGAGCACCTCCTGCGGGGACTCGCAACCAGAGGCTCGAGCGTCGTTGTGCGTGATTTCCGACTCCGCGATTGGATCCACGGCGACGATCTCGATCGCGCCGTCGCCCAAGCGGTGCGCCTTGCCTGGCGTTGCTTGTCGGCGCTTCCAACGGCGGAAGGAGATGGTGATGTCGCCGTTTGCGATGGCGTCGAGGTCTGATTGGCGAAACTGCATGGCAGAGCGTTTCAGGGTTGCGGTGATAGCCTAGAGCTTGGCGTCGACGGGCGTGGATTACGTGTGAAGGAGAGCCGGTGTCGCAACGAGGACGCAGCGCGCGCAACCGTCCGCAGCGCCTGGCGCGTCGGCGCCGCGAGGTCCAGGGGTTCGATCAGGGCGGCACCCGCCGTTCGAGAATCTTCTCCCGACCGGTCATTGCCGGCTTGGGATTGGTGCTCGCCATCACGCTGGTCGCGAGTCTGGCGGTCGTCGCGTTCGACAGCGGCGAGACACAGCGGACTGTCGATCCACCGCCGTCGAGGCGGTCGTCGTCGCAGGTGGAGACCGGCGCGATCGCCGGTAAGCCGACCTGGAGCCAGCCGCCAGAGTTCGCGCTGGTGGACGGCGTCGACTATGGCGCGGAGATCGAGCTGGAAGACGGTGTTGTGGTCAGCATTGACCTGTTGGAGTCGGAGGCGCCGCAGCATGTCAACAACTTCGTCTTCCTCGTCCGCGAAGGCTTCTACAACGATCTCACCTTCCACGAAGTGCTGCCTGGCGCCCGCGTGCGGGCGGGTGACCCCACAGCTGGCGATCCGTCCGCGGATTGGCCGGCCGATGCCGGCTATGTACTTCCCGATGAAGCCAGCGCCGAGGGCTTGGCGGTCGATGCTGACGGGACGTTGGCGATGTGGCGCGACGACGAGGGCCTTTCTGCGTCCCAGTTTGTGATCACGCTTTCGGCGGACACGAGCGGCGCGGCAGGACTCACGGCCTTTGGGCGGGTCACGTCAGACTTGCAGCCGCTGCATGCGTTTGGTTCGAGGGATCCGGCAGCGGTACCGTCGCCGCCGGCAGGTCCAAAGATCGTGGAGATTCGGATCGTTGAAAACGGCGGGCCCGCTGACTCAGCAGGGGAGGTCACGGAAAGTTCAGAGCCTGAGGAGGCACGTGAATGGGACGAGCCGCCGCCGTTCGAGTTGCGGGATGGTGTCGATTACCGCGCCACCATCACGATGACGACCGGTGGGGTGATCGAGATTGATCTGTATGAGGATCTCGCTCCGCAGCATGTGAACAGTTTCGTGTTCCTTGCTCGCAATGGCTTCTACGATGCGCTGACCTTCCACCGCATCATTCACGGATTCATGGCGCAGGGCGGGGACCCCACGGGCACGGGCGCCGGCGGTCCGGGCTATACGATCGAGGCTGAGTTCAACGACACCCCACACGTTCGCGGGATTCTCTCGATGGCGCGCTCCGCAGACCCGGACTCGGCGGGCAGCCAGTTCTTCATCGTCTATGACGCGGCTCCACACCTTGACGGACAGTACACGGCGTTCGGCGAGGTGACCTCAGGGATGGACGTGGTGGACGATTTCCCGGAGCGCGATCCCGCGGACCCGAGCGAGCCGCTGGGACCCGAGATTGCAACGATCACGATCAGCGAGATTGTTCGCGGCGAGTAGCGCGAACGTGAGCACTGCCGCGCGGCGGCGGAGGAACACATGGCCAAGCAGTACAGCAAGCGCCCGGAGATGGCGCTGACTGAAGGCGCATCGTACAGCGCGACGATTGAAATGGCGGACGGCGGGACGATCGAGCTCGAGCTGTGGCCCGAGCTGGCGCCCGAACACGTCAACTCGTTTGTCTTCCTGGCGCGCGACGGCTTCTACGACGGCGTCACGTTCCACCGCATCATTGACGGCTTCATGGCTCAGGGCGGCGACCCAACCGGCACCGGCATGGGGGGTCCCGGCTACAACGTGCCCGCGGAGTTCAACGACACGAAGCATGTCGCGGGCGTGCTCTCGATGGCGCGTGCCCAGGACCCCAACTCGGCGGGTAGCCAGTTCTTTATTTGCAACGCGGACGCGACATTCCTTGACGGGCAGTACACGGCG
>JAJDZG010000049.1 GCA_022824765.1 Dehalococcoidia bacterium
TAGCGCAGGCGGTTGGACGGCAACACGTCATAGTCAGTGCCTGCGCCGATGGTGATGGTCAGCGAGCCGTCGTCTTCATCGACAGCATCGTCGACCGTGGCAATCGTGTGCGTGACGCTGCCGCTGGTGGGTATCGTGACCGTCTGGGCGCCAGATGTGACGCCGAAGTCGCCGACGGTGACCACTGACAGCGACACGTCGAGCGGAGCGGTCTGCGCCGGGTTGACGGTGATCGTCAGCTCGACGTCATCGCCTTCGGTGACGGACGAGCTCGCGCTCGTGAAGCTGACGACTGGCAACGGCGGATCGTCGTCGTCTTGCACGGTTAGCGAGGCCGAACCTGAGCTCGACGAGACCGTGTAACCCGAACCGGAGTTGATCGTCGCGGTCACGTCGCCGTCGCCCTCGTCCTTGCTGTCGTCGTAGCTGGAGAGCTTCATCAGATAGCTGCCGCTGATCGGAATCGTGATGGTCTTGGTGCCGCCCGCCACGACGAAGTGCCCCGGCGTGTCGACGTTGACGTTGACTGAGAGCGGCGCGGTCGGAGCAGGGCTGGCGGTGAAGGTGAACTGCAGGGTCTGGCCCTCGATGATGTCGGGGCCGGCGGCGACGCTGATTTCAGAGACCACTGCGGGCGTTGAAGATATCGGCGCGCCGTTGGCGTCTTCGATGCACTCGAGCGCGACGCGAACCGGCTTCCAGCCCGACCAACGCGACTCCCCGGCGCGCGCGGCGGCGGCGGTGTAGGCGCCCAAGCCATCATCCTGAAGGTCGTTGAAGGCGATCAGGACGCGCTTCCAGTTCTTGCCGCCGCCGGGATTGCGCTGCTGAATCGCGTTGTAGTAGCCGCGCACGGTGTTGAGCAGCGAGTCGGAGACACAGCTCTAGACGACCGCCGCGTAGTCCTGGCTCGGCTCAGGCTCCTCAACGGGCTCAGGATCCGGTTCGGACGCCGTGGCGAGGGTGGTGACGAACAACTCGCCGATGACACCCTGCCAGAAGAAGAAGCGGTACTTCGTCTCGGGCGTCAGCCCCGTGATCGTGTGGGAGTTCTGGCTGACCCGCTCGACTTTGGTCGATCCGCCCGACGCTTCATGCCAGTAGAACAAGACCGCGCGCTGGGATTCCCAGCTGAGCGTGATCTCGGTGTCGGTGACGGACACGTCCACCGCCGGTTCGGCGTGCGACTCCTCACCACTCACGGCAAGCGCCAACACCGCCAGCGCCATCACCGCCGCCACTCTCCAACCCCACCGTTGACCCGCCCTCAGCGTCGTCACGCGATCAACCATCTCGCACCTCTTCCACTTCGTCCAGCGATGCTCCAGCCTGCAATCCCCCTGCCTTCTACTGATCCACTCGTACAGGATATCGACTTGACAGCGCCGCGGGGCCGCGCTCAGGGAATGGTGCCCGACTGCTTGAGCCTCGCGATCTCGTCCCAGTCGTAGCCCAACTCTTCCAGGATCCGCTCTGTGTGCTCGCCCAGATCGGGCGCACTGACATAGTTGTGCGCGGGCGCGTGTTCGAGGCGGAAGGGCAGTCCGACGACGCTGAAGTCGCCGACCTCCTTATGTTGCATCGTCTGCGCGTAGCCGTTGGCCCAGGCCTGCGGGTCGTTGGCGATCTCGACCGTGTCCGCGGCTGGCGCCCAGGGGAAGTCGTTGGCGTCGAAGATGTGCGCCCAATGGTCGCGGGGCTGTTCAGCGATGCGCTGCTCGATCAGTTCGACGGCCTCGCGGATGTGGTTGCGCCGCTCGCGCGGCTCGGCGAAGCGGTCGTCTTCCAGCAGCGCGGGCAGTTCAATCGCCTGGGCGAACGGACGCCAGAAGCGCGCTTCCTGGATCATGGCGAGCTGCATCCACTTGCCGTCGGCGGCGCGGTAGGAGTTGTAGAGCGGGTTGAAGGCGTCGTAGCGGTCGCCGCGTGGGAAGTTCTCGCCGGTCGCGAGCGCGCCCTGGACGGCGAAGCCGTTGGCCCAGATGCCGCCGCCGTAGAGCGAGCAGGTGACGTGTTGGCCTCGGCCGGTCAGCTCGCGCTGGTAGAGCGCGGCGAAGATGGCGGCCGTGATGTTCATCGCGCTGGGCAGGTCGCCCATCGCGCCGACCAGGCGGACCGGCTCGCGGTCGGCCGTGCCGAGCGTTTCCATGAATCCGCCGCGCGCCCAGTAGGCGAGCTCGTCAAAGGCGGGCCGGTCGATGTCGGGGCCTTCAGTGCCGTAGCCGGTGGCGTGGGCGTAGATCAGGCGAGGATGCTCGGCGCGGATCGAGTCATAGTCGATGCCCAGCCGCTCGAGCGCGCCGCGGCGCAGGTTGACGATGAACACGTCAGCGTCGGCGAGCAGACGCCGCAGCGCCTCGTTGCCGGCGGGCGAGCGGACGTCCAGCGCGATCGAGCGCTTGTTGCGATTGGCAAGCTCGAAGACCCAATCGACGTCGTCGCGCACGCGGTGGATCAGGCCGCGCATGGGATCGCCGTCGTGCGGCTCGACCTTGACGACATCGGCGCCCAACTCACCCAGGACGCAGGCCGACATCGGTCCAAACAGCCAGGTGGCCATCTCGACCACACGGAGGCCCGTCAACAGCGGAGCGTCGGGCGTGTTTGGCGAGCGGGAGTGAGTCATCTGAGCCTCGAACTCTCGCGCCAGAGGCTAGCGGCTGCCGTTGCGGCGATTGGCCGTGCGTTGCGGGCGCACGCGGGCGACCGGCGCAGGATGGTGGGTCCAGTGGACGCCGTTGCCGCTGCCATTACCGCCGCCGCTGCCGTTGTTGCCATTGCGACCGGCGGCGACCAGTTCGCGGCGCGGCTTGAGCGCGCCCTCGGGGACTTCGGGCAGGTCTTCCTCGCCGGTGCGCAGGCGCTTTTCCTTGAGCGTCAGGACAGCGAGGAGGGCGACGACTCCGACGGCGACGGAGATCCAGAAGTTGCTGGCGATGGCGACGGAGAGCGCCTCGGGCAGGGCGGTGATGATCTGCTCGAAGCCCGACTCGCCGACTTCGGCCAGCAGGGTGCTGCTCTCTTCCTCGCTGAGCAGCTGGGTCGGATCGGCGACTGCTGCGAGGTCAGCCGGCAGACGGGCGGCGAGCTCGCTGGTGAGCCGTCCGGTGACGAGCGCGCCGACGAGGGTGACGCCGACGATGGCGCCAATCTCCTCGAAGAACTGGGTCGCGCCGGAGATGGTGCCGAGCATGCTCTGGGGCAGCGCGTTCTGCGCGGCGACCATCAGCGACGGGTAGAGCAGTCCGAGCCCCGAGCCGAACAGAATCAGCCGCCAGATCACGTCGATCGGTTCGATCTGCGGCGTGAGCTGGGTCATCAACCAGCCGCTGATCACGATGATCACCGCCGCGACGATCGAGAGCAGCTTGTAGCGTCCGGTGCGCGAGACGATCTGTCCGCCGATCGAGGCCATCACGACGAGCGAGATGATCTCGGTGCTGAGCAACAGCCCGGACGACGTGGGCGAGTAGCCCAGCACGCCCTGCAGGAAGTAGGCCAGGAAGAAGGTGGCGCCGAAGAGTCCGCCGCCGATCACCATCATGACCAGCGCGGAGACGCGGACGGTGTGGTTGCGGAAGAGCGCGCCTGGCAGGATTGGCTCCTTGGCGGCCCGCTCGGCACTGATGAAGGCGAGCACGCCCAGAGCGGAGAGTCCGAACAGGACCAGCGTCCAGGTGTCGAGCCAGGCGGTCCCGGTCGAGACCAGTGCCAGCGCCAGCATGCCGGGCATCAGCGAGAAGATCAGGGCGCCGATGCCGAGCCAATCGATCGAGACCTTGCGCGGCGGCGGACGCAGCCAGGGCATGATGATGGCGATCGTCGCGAAGCCCAGCACGGCCAGCGGCAGGATCGACCAGAAGACCCAGCGCCAGCTGAGCGCGTCGACGATCAGTCCGCCCAGCAGCGGGCCGATCAGCCCACCGACGCCAAAGACGGAGGCGAAGATGCCCATGTACTTGCCGCGTTCGGAGGGCGGGAAGAGGTCGCCGGCGATCGAGAAGGAGTTGCCCATCAGGACGCCGCCGCCGATGCCTTGCAGCGCGCGGAAGCCAATCAGCATTTCCATCGAGGTCGCAAAGCCGGCCAGCAGCGTGCCGCCCGAAAAGACGACCAGCCCCAGCAGCAGGAACGGTTTGCGTCCGTAGACATCGGAGAGGCGCCCGGCGATGGCCACGGCGGGCACGGATGTGGCCATGAAGGCCGATTCCATGAAGGCGATCAGGTCGATGCGGCCGAGGTCGGCGGCCAGCACCGGCGTCGCGGTGGCGACGATCGAGTGCTGCACAGCGGAGAGGAACATCACGACGACCGCGCTGCCGAGGATCAGCAGCTTGGTGCGTTGTGGCAGCGCAAAGCCAACCGTCGCAGCGGTCGCCTCAGCGGTCACGGGTGCAGCATGGCTCATTCGCAGTCCAGACGGGAGGCACGCTAACAGCCTCGAACGCGGCGTCGAGTGTCATTGGGCACAGTTGCGCCCTTCGATGAGGTACGGGCACCGCGTTGTCCCTCTGTCGAGACACGGCGTTCGGACCTCATGGCGATTTCGGTAGCCTATGGCCGGAAGAGCTGCCCGGACAGCGAGAGGAGCGCCCGATGTCACATCCTGAGACCCGACTGTCGGCCGGAGCGATTGACTTTGCCATGCACTACCGCGATGACATCGCGGGCGACGAGGGCCTCTGCATTGAGGTACGCGCCGACGTCGACGGCGCGGACGTGGAGCTGCTGCGCTTCGACTGCTTCCGCGTCGCGCCGCACTATCACTATGGTCCCGAGGCGGACGACGAGCGGCTGATGCTCGACGCGACGGCCGCGGGCGACTCGTTGGAGTGGACGCTGGGCGTGTTCGAGCGCGGCCGCTTGCCGGCAATGATCGAGCGTGCCGGCTACGAGTCGACGGCCGCGGCGTTGGACGAGTCAGTCGTGCAGGCAGTCCTGCCAGAGGTCGTGAGGACGGCAAAGGCAATCACGTCGGAGCACCAGTCGGGTTAGGGTCAGTGCACAGTCACTGGACGCTGGAGCACGTCCCAGATCAGCGAGGCCGCGGTCATGCCTCGTCGTCCCAGCGCAGTCTGGGACCTCGCCTGCGGTTTGCGCTTCTGGCCGGGCGAGAAGCCAGGCGAGATTCCAGACAAGCTGGAATGACGGTTGGGGCTGGCATGGCGGTGGGGGCTGGAATGAAGGTGGGGGGCTGGAGTGACGGACGTTGGGAGGGTGGTGGATCATCGTCCCAGCGCAGTCTGGGACCTCGCTTGCGGTTTGCGCTTCCGGCCAGGCGAGAAACCAGGCGAGATTCCAGACAAGCTGGAAGGACGGTTGGGGCTGGCATGACGGTGGGGGCTGGAGTGATGGTGGGGACTGGAGTGGCGGACGTTGGGAGGGTGGTGGCTCGTCGTCCCAGCAAGGTCTGGGACCTCGTCTGCGGTTTGCACTACTGGCCACGCGAGATGCCAGGCGAGATTCCAGACAAGCTGGAAGGACGGTTGGGGCTGGAATGAAGGTGGGGACTGGAGTGTTGGTGGTGGCTGGAGTGTTGGTTGTGGCTGGAATGACGGTGGGGGTGTCCGACTCGGGGCGCTAGCTGCCAGGCGGCAGCTGGCGGACGTCTCCGCGGCTGGTTTGGTCGACGCTATGGACCTTGATTGTTCCGTCGGCCAATGGTGCGCCTCCACAGGTCAACCGTCACCGCGGCCCTCTCTGCGCTGGAAGATCAGCCTGATCGCGGCGAAGCTCAACGCTCCAAACCAGGCTGTGGTGGAGCTAATCAACGCAAGCATGACTGGCTGATCCAGTGCAAATGTCGATTCCGTCGACGCACCATCCACGATCACTGTCACGAAGACCGCGATCAGCCACAGGGGAGCAATCAGGGCGATGGCAAGGGCGAGAACGGTTCGCTGGAAGGTTCCCTGTCTGATGTCATCGGTGATGGCCTCTTCTCTCTGGCGCTGTAGGTTCACTTGCTCCTTATCCGCATCCGCAAGGAATCCCTCCTCGCCCCGAGAAGTGTCGTCGACAATCCGCTCGACGTTCGGCTCAGGCACTTGAAGCCGCCTTCTGCCCGAAGAACTTTCTCATTGAGTCCTCGCTAATCACAACCCCTCGCCTGTTGCCGTCCCTGGCAAGGACCCAGGGGCTGCCTTCTTCGTGCGTCATTCGAGAGAGACCGATAGCCGTGAGATGGCCGTAAACATCCCAGACACGTCTGATCAGCGCCATCTCAAATCGGTGCTCAGACTCGGAGAGGCGAGGGGTAGTGAACAGCGCATCAATCTTGCCCGTGATCGGGAAGACCCTTGGAAGCCGAACGGGCTCAGCGATGGGTAGATTCCCCCAATGTTTCACAGCGTGATAGAGGCTAGGGAAGACAGGCCCCCATTGCCACGCCTCCACCTCTTCGTCGCATAGGGGTCCCTGATCAAGCCCCAGATGCCAACCGTGCGAGTAGTAGACGAGCTTCTGCAGCTTCATAGGCGTGAGCTGTTCACCGTGATCGGACGCTACGCCAAGAACGGAGTTTGCCACCGATATCGTGTGGTGGGGCATGGTGACTCCTCACC
>JAJDZG010000019.1 GCA_022824765.1 Dehalococcoidia bacterium
CGGACGGATTGAGTTTCTTTCGGCGATTGATCGGCGGCACGGACAACCCACAGACCGTAGCGGCGGAGCCACCGCCGCCAGCACCAGCAACAAGGGCGGCCCCAGCGCCACCCCGAGACGCGGCGACCGAGCCGCGACCAGGTGTCAGCGGCGGAAGCGCCAACGGCGGACGCCCGCGGCGTCGGCGCAAGCGCAAGCCGCGCTCGCAGCGTCAGGCAGCGTCGATCCAGTCGCAACAATCAGACCAGTCGGCAGACCCGCCGTCCGCCGCCCCGCGACGCGGACAGGCGGAGCGATCCGGCGGGCCGCGATCGGGCAGCCCGCGCCGTCGACGGCGCGGCGGCGGTCGACGGGATGGGCCGCCCGCGCCATCGGCGCCCGCGCCTTCCAGCGCGACCCAGAAGGCGCTCCTCTCCGGCGGGTACAAGCTGCCCAAGTTCGACGAGCTGGACCAGGTCTCGGCCGCCGACTGGTCGCCGCAGTTCCAGCAGCTGGGGCTGTCCGACCGCATGCTGTCGGCCCTGACCGCGCTGAAGTTCGAGCAACCGACGCCGATTCAGGAGCAGTCGATTCCGCTGCTGTTGGCAGGCCACGATGTCGTTGGACAGGCTCAGACGGGGACCGGCAAGACGGTCGCGTTCGGGTTGCCCGCGGTAGAGGTCTGCGATCCCGATTTGGGCGAGTGTCAAGCCATCGTGCTGACGCCGACGCGAGAGCTGGCCCAGCAGGTGGGATCGGTGCTCGACTTCTTTGCCCGCGCTCAGGGGCTCGAAGCGACGGTCCTGATGGGCGGGCGGCGGCTCTCCGACGATTTCGCCAACCTCGAGCGCCGACCGCAGATCGTGGTCGGCACGCCAGGCCGTGTGATTGACCATCTGGAACGTCGCACGCTGCAGCTGGGACGCGTCCGCATGGCGGTGCTCGACGAGGCCGACCGGATGCTCGACATCGGCTTCTATCCGGACATGCGCAAGATCCTGCGGCGTTGTCCCAACGACCGTCAGACCGCGCTCTTCTCAGCCACCATCCCGACGCCGATCAAATCGCTGATCCATCAGTTCATGCACGAGCCTGAGCACGTGCACATCGAGCCCGAGGTCGCCACGGCGCAAGGCATCAACCAGCGCTACTACGAAGTCGCCGATCGCGACAAGGTCCATGCGGTCGAGGAGCTGCTGCCGGAGCTCTCCGGCCGCACGCTCGTCTTTTGCAACATGAAGGTGACCGTCGACCGGCTGGTTTCGAGGCTGCGCGATCAGGGACTCAACGCGGACGCGATCCATGGCGATCGAGACCAGCGCAAGCGCGACCGCGTGATGGCCCAGTTCCGCTCAGGTGATATCCAGTTTCTCGTCGCCACGGACGTCGCCGCGCGCGGACTCGACATTCCAGACGTACAGCATGTGGTGAACTTCGATCTCCCCCAGACGCCGGAGGACTACGTTCATCGGGTCGGCAGGACTGGCCGCGCTGGAGCCGAGGGCAGTGCGATCTCGTTCGTCGGCGAATGGGACTTCGATCAGCTGGAGCGCATTCTCAAGCTCGTCGGCGACGATCTCTCGCGCGGCGAGCTGGGCATGTACTCCTGACAAGCTCGGCCTGTCCCGTTCCCTGCTTCACGCAGGGACCCGCTCGGCTTCGGCAGCCCCGAGCAGACCCCTGGAGGAACCAGGGGCTGGGACTTCCAACCAGGGGATGGGGAGGGAGCAGGGAGCTGCTTGGCCTGTCCCGTTCCCTGCTTCACGCAGGGACCCGCTCGGCTTCGGCAGCCCCGAGCGGACCCCTGGAGGAACCAGGGGCTGGGGACGGGAGCAGGGACCCGCTCGGCTTCGGCAGCACCGAGCGGGCCCCTGGAGGAACCAGGGGCTGGGGACGGGAGCAGGGAGCTGCTTGGCCGCTCCTCGTTCCCTGCTTTACGCAGGGACCCGCTCGGCTTCGGCAGCCCCGAGCAGGCCCCTGGAGGAACCAGGGGACGGGGAAGGGAGCGGACGCTAGTGGATGTGCCAGCCTGACTGTTGCCAGAGACGCCGGGCCTCGCCGTGCAATGATGGACGCCCGGCGATGAGGCCGCGCACGGACGGCTGGGCCTGGTTGAAGGAGAGCGGTCTGCCCTCGATGTCGGAGACGGTCGCGCCGGCTGCCGCCAGCAGCGCTGCGCCGGCGGCGACGTCCCACTCGCTCCGACGTCCTGGCGTGAAGATCAGGCCGCCCTTGCCCGTTGCGAGCAAGGCCATGCGATAGGCGATTGAGCCGACCGGCAGCACCTTGGTCCCGTCCGGCACCGGCGGCAGATCGCCGAACTGCCACTCGCCGCGTCCGACAAGCATGTAGCTATCCGACAGTGACTGCGCGGTGTCCAGTTGGTAGCGCTCGTCAGCTGCTGTGGTTGAGGCGGCGTACATCTCGTCGGCCTCAGGATTGAAGACCACGCCGAGCACGGCCTGACCGTTGATCGCCAGCGCGATCGAGACGGCGTACTCAGGGACGCCTTGCAGGAACTCGCGCGTGCCGTCCAGCGGATCGACAATCCAGACGCGCCGATGGCGCAGCCGATCGCGGTCGTCGTGGGCCTCCTCCGACAGCCAGGCGTCCTGGGGGAAGGCTCCGAGCAGCGTCCCGCGCAGCGCGGCGTCGACCTCGACATCGGCCTCGGAGACGACCTCGTACATCCGATCGCGGGAATCGCTCTGCTTCCAGCCGTAGCGTGCGCCGGATTGCTGGTAGCGCTGGAGGATGTCGCCGCCCTGTCGGGCGGCGTGTTGCGCGGCTTCGAGTTCGGCCTGGTAGTCCATGGACGCCCCCCTCTGTCGCTCCGCGACATCTCCCCAGAGGGGGGAGAGAGACCTTCCCCCGAGAGGGGGTAGAGATATCTTCCCCCAGATGGGGGAGAGAGATCTTCCCCCACAAAGGGGGGGAAGGAAGTGGGCATTAGAATCCAGCTTGTTTGTCGACCTCTCCGACGAGCTCGCGGCCGCCGTTGTAGCGGCGCAGATTCTCGCAGAAGCGCTCGAGATTGCGGCCCGCGCGGAGCTGCGACGCGCCCGCGGTGTGCGGCGTCATCACGATGTTCTCCACCTCGAACACCCGATGGTCGGCGGGCAGCGGCTCGCCCTCTACGACGTCCAGCGCCGCGCCGCGCAGATGACCCGACTCGACGGCGTCGATCAACGCTTCCAGATCGATGATCTCGCCGCGCGTGACGTTGACGATCACCGCGCCGGGCTTCATCTTCGCGATGGACTCGGCGTCGAAGAGGTGGTGCGTCTCGGCTGTCAGCGGGGTGCAGACCGCGACCACGTCGGACTTCTCCAGCAGCGTGTCGAGCTGGTTCATGTGTCCGACGACGGGCACGATCGGCGTGCCGCGCACGGCGACGGCGTCGACCGCGCGGACGTTCATCCCGAATCCGTTGGCCCGCTCCGAGATCGCGCGGCCGGTGCCGCCGAAGCCGACGATGCCCATCGTCAGCCCGGAGAGCTCGAAGGCGGCGCGGCGCATCGGCACGCGGCCGCCCCACGCCTCGCCGCCGAGCGTCAGCGCGGACTTCAGCGAGCGGGCCAAGGCCAGCAGCAGCGCGAACGCGTGGTCCGCCAGGTGCGGACCGACCAGGCCCTTTTCGCCGGTCAGCGGGATATCCGCCTGCTTGAACTCGTCGAACAGGTAGCCGTCTACGCCCGAGGCGGTCGCGTGCACCCACTTGAGCTGCTTGGCCTCCGCGAACAGATCGGGTGTCAGATAGCCCAGCAGCACGTCGGCGTCGGCGATCAGCTCCAGCGCATCCTCGCGGTTGTGCGCGACCACCACCTCCGCGTCCGAGCCGGCGGCGGTTCGGATGGCGTCCAGCTGCGCATCCGACACCTCAGGCAGGGTCAAACCAGGCATCACGAGCACACGCATATCGGAGTCCTTCGGGGAAAGTCAGAGCTACTCTCCAGAGCCTACCCCAGCCCGCCGCCGGTCCCTGCTTCCTGCCCGAGGCTCGCTCCGTTGCCGCTACACTGACCTTCAAGCGAGAGGCGGTGTCGGGATGGTCACCAGTCGACGACTCGAGCGAGGCCTGGTCAATGCAGGCGTGGACGAAGAAACCGCCGTCGCCGTGGCGGACGACCTGGAGGTCCGCCTCAGCGAGGTTGCGACCAAGGAAGACCTGCGCACCACGGAGGCCCATCTCCAGCGGGAGATCGGCCAGCTGCGCGAGGACACGAACAAGCGCTCTGAGGAGCTGCGCGAAGACACGGCTCTCCAGATCGGCCGGGTGCGCGAGGACACGGTCCGCGAGATTATCCAGTTGCGCGAGGACATGAACCAGCGCTTTGAGGAGCTGCGCCAAGATACGAACCAACGCTTTGAGGAGCTGCGCGAGGACTCCATCGTGCGCTCCACCGAGCTGCGGGAAGACACCAACAAACGCTTCGAGTCCGTGATTCGCGAGATCAGCGAGCTGCGTGAGGACGTCAATTCCCGCTTCCGCGACCAGAACCAGCTGATTTTCCGACTCTCTTGGATGGGCTTCGCCCTCTGGAGCGCCACCTTCGGCGCCCTGATGTACGCCGTCTTCGGCTAATTGCCCCCCTTCGGGCGCAGTCTCCGCTGAGGATTCTCAGTCCCTGGTTCCTCCAGGGACCCGCTCGGGGCTCGGTCTCCCCGCTCCCTGCTTCACGCAGGGACATGCCTGGGCTTCGGCGGCGCCGAGCAGACCCCTGGAGGAACCAGGGGATGGGATTTCCAACCAGGGGATGGGGAAGGGAGCAGCCCTGCTTGGACGCTCCCCATTCCCTGCTTCAGGCAGGGACCCGCTGGGCTTCGGCAGCACCGAGCAGACCCCTGGAGGAACCAGGGGATGGGATTTCCAACCAGGGGATGGGGAAGGGAGCAGGGACCTGCTTGGACGCTCCCCCGTTCCCTGCTTCATGCAGGGACCTGCCTGGGCTTCGGCGGCGCCGAGCGGACCCCTGGAGGAACCAGGGGATGGGACTTCCATCCAAGGGATGGGGTTTGCAACCAGGGGATGGGGTTTTCATCCAGGGGATGGGACTTCCAACCAGAGGATGGGAGATGAGAATCCCTACTAGGGGATGGGATTTTCAAGCTGAGGTTGGATCATGACGGGATGTTTTGGTTGCGGTGGCTGGTCTCGGACTGCGTCGGATTCGCAACTGCGCGTTGGTACTTTCGCGCGGTCAGCGATGCCTGACCGGCACAGCCGAGAGTGACCACGGAGAGGCGCCGTCTTTGGGCGCCGCCCCTTCGCATGTCTCCAGCCACCGTGTCTCAAGGGTGAACGCCCAGAATCGGTCAAGTCATCAAACCAACGTAAATCCCGTTTATCATGTGACGCGTAGCGCGATAGTTGGGGGAATGCGACTGATGACTTACGACGACCTCAGGTTGGACATCTCGGATGGCGTGGCGCTGGTCACCCTGCAGCGGCCCGAGAAGATGAATGCGATGGGCCCGCGTCTGGTGCATGAGCTGCTGGATGTGTTGGAGTCGACCCGACACGACGACGCTGTCAAGGCGATGGTGGTGACGGGAGCGGGGCGCGGATTCTGCGCCGGCGCCGATGTCTCGGGTGGACGCGAGGCTCAGGCATTGGGCGAGGAGCTGATCGAGGCGGACAGCTTCCGGCGTCACCATGAGGCGCCGATTGGCCACTACGGCGTGCTGTTCGAGGCGCTCAACGACTATCCGAAGCCGATCGTGGCTGCGGTCAACGGCGCGGCGGCGGGCGCGGGCATGTCGCTGGCGTTGGCCTGCGACATCCGCATCGCGTCCAGCAACGCGCGCTTCATCTCGGCGTTCGTGCACCGCGCGATCGTGCCCGACACGGGCAGCACGTATTATCTGCCGCAGATGCTGGGCAAGGGCCGTGCGCTGGAGATGATGTACACGGGCGAACCGCTCTCAGCGGCGGAAGCGGAGCGCGCGGGGATGGTCAACCGCGTGGTCGATCCCGAGGAGCTGCTGCCCAACGCGATGGCCCTGGCGGAGAAGATTGCCAAGGGTCCATCGCTGGCGATTGAGCTGACCAAGCGGCTGGTCAACCAGTCCGCGCCCAGTTTTGCCATGCAGGTCGAGCGCGAGGCGTGGGGACTGAGCATCACCGGCAGCTCTGAGGATCGCCAGGAGGGCATCGACAGCTTCCTTGAGAAGCGTCCCGCGCAGTTCCGCGGCCGCTAGGTCGGTCCCACGACGGGTGCAGAGATGGCATCATGCCGCGCAGGCTGAGTCGGCGGCGGCTGCTCAGTCTGGCGCTGGCCGGCGGCGCGGCCGCGGCGCTCGCGGCCTGCGGTGATGATCTCTCTGTCTGGTCCGAAGCGGAACGAGCGCTGCCGTCGCGCGTCTTCAAGGATCGGACGCCGTTCATCGATCACGGCCAGGCCGGTCTGGAGTCGCGGATCGAGCTGATGCGTGGCGCGCTCACGCCGAACGATCAGTTCTTCGTGCGGAACAACTCACGCAGCGTCGTGCTCGATCCTGAGCATTGGTCGTTGCAGATCGAGGGCGACGCGGTGCCGCGTCCGATGCGTCTGAGCTTCGCCGACATCCTGCGACTGCCGCAGCGCACGCTGACGGCCTATCTCGAGTGCGCGGGCAATCAGCGGGTGATGTTCGATCTGCTGCAGGGTCGTCGCGCGGCGGGCACGCAGTGGGGGCGCGGTGCGGTGGGCAACGCCGAGTGGATCGGCGTCTCGCTGGCTGACGTGCTGAGCGCTGCCGGCGTCTCGGACGACGCGGCCAGCGTGCTGCTCGTCGGGCTCGATCGGGAGTCGCCAGAGGGCGGATTCCGCCGCGTCATGCCGATTGAGCAGGCGATCCACCCGGACACATTGCTGGCGCATCGGATGAACGGCGAGCCGCTGCCGATCGATCACGGGTTCCCGCTGCGCGCCGTCGCGCCGGGCTGGGTCGGTGCGTCGCAGATCAAATGGCTGGGCCGCATCGTCGTTTCGCGCGATCCGCAGTGGACGCGGAACAACACGACCTCCTATGTGCTGGTTGGCGACGGCTATTCCGCTCGAGGACCCGCCGACGGCCCGATCGTCACCTTGCAGTCGATCAAGAGCGCGTTGGCGTTGCCGTGGCCGGCGTCCTTGAGCGTCGGACGGCATCGCTTGCGCGGCTACGCTCACTCGCCGCGGGGCGCGATCGCGATCGTCGAGTGGAGCGTGGACGGGGGCGCGACTTGGCGTCCGGCGCGGTTGGTTGGCGAGCAGATCGATTACGGTTGGGCGCAGTTTGAGTTCGATTGGCAGGGCGAGGTCGGCGAACACGCGATCATGACGCGGGCGACCGACCACGCTGGCAACAGACAGCCAGAACTCACGCCATTCAACGAGAAGGGTTACCTCTTCAACCAACCTCTGCCGCATCCGATCATCATCGGATAGGGAGGCGGGGCGGTTGCGGGTTAGCCTCGTGGGTGAAGCAGGACAGGAGACTGAACATGACCGCCACCATCACGGACCTCAAGATTGACGTGTTCGAGTGGGAGACGCCGGCCTGGCGGGTTGGGTCGGGCATGCGTTTCGGCGGCGTCAAGCAGCTGTCGGTCGTCAAGATCGAGACTGACGCAGGGGTCACGGGGCACGCGTTCCTGTCGCGGCCGGAGCACAACGCGCAGCCGCTGATTGATGTCCTCAAGCCGCGCGTGATCGGTCAGAATGCGCAGGACATTGGACGCATCTGGGCTGACTGCTACGCGCAGCATCGCGCGGTCAGCTTTGCGGCCATCGGCGCGGTCGACATCGCCCTCTGGGATATCAACGGCCAGCTCGCGGGGCAGCCGATCCACCGTCTGCTGGGCACCTGCAAGGACGAGGTTCCCGTCTATTCGTCGACGGCCTGGTGGGAGAAGCCTGAGGAGTACGTCGAGGAGGCGCTGGCGTTCCAGGCCGACGGTTGGACGGCGCACAAGCTGCATCCGCATGGCGAAGAGCGCGCAGACATCGAAATCTGCCGCGCGGTCCGTGATGCAGTCGGCCCGGAGATGGTTCTGATGCTCGATTCCATGTGGTCGTACCGCTACGAGGAGGCCGTCCGCGTGGGTCGGGCGATCGAGGAGCTGGACTTCTACTGGTACGAGGATCCGCTGCGCGAAGAGGACCACTACAGCTACGTCAAGCTGCATCAGAAGCTGGACATTCCAATCATGTCAACGGAGTATGCGCCGGGCCGCTTCTACGGCATGACGCACTGGATCACCCAGTACGCCACCGACATTCTGCGCGGCGATGTGGCCGTGACCGGCGGGATCACGCCGCTCGTGCGGCTGTGTCATCTGGCCGAGGGCTTTGGCATGCAGTGCGAGATTCACCATGGCGGCAACAGCCTGAACAACGTCGCGAACCTGCACGTGATCATGGCCGTGCCCAACTGCGAGTTCTACGAGTACTTTCCCTCGACCGGCGGATTCCTCTACGGCCTGGTCGAGGAGATTGACATGACAGGCGGCACGGTCACAGCCCCGACGAAGCCGGGGCTGGGATATGAGATCGACTGGGAGCTGATCGAGCGTCAGCGGTTGACGACACTCACGTAGCGACGCAAGGCCAGACCGCCGAGCGCTGCCGCGAGCAGCACCGCTGCCAGCGCGCCAATGATCGCCGCCGGCGAGACGCCTGCATCGTTCAGTCCGCCCGACCCGGCATTGGGGAACGTCAACGGCGGCTCTTCATCGAGTGACTCTTCATCGAGCGACTCGACTTCCTCGTCGAGCGTCTCGTCGTCAAGCATGTCGTCCTCGACCATGGAGTCATCCTCCATCATCGAGTCGTCTTCTTCCATCGTTGGATCGTCATCGATTTCGATGACCGTGAGCATCACCACCGCCTGACCGGCTCCGGTGGAGCTGATCGACGCCTCAGCCGGCTCTCCGTTGAGCGTGAATGTCGTGTTCTCGACGTTGTCGCGGTCGACGTCCAGGTGCCATGCGCCGTTCTCGTCTGCCGTGGCGGAGCCCAGGCTGCGCCCGTACTGATCGGACGCGGAGACGACGTCGCCGGCTTCAACAGAGCCTGGATTGCCGTAGTAGCGGTAGGGCGGTTCCTGCTGGGCGGCCGCCGATCCCAGCAGGGCGAGCGCTGCCGCGATCGCGGCCACGACGAGCGCGCTGCGAATTCGTGTCACTGCAATCATCTCTCGTCCTCTCGACGGCGAGGCCGATGGCCTGTCACGTCTTCCCACTGTGACGCCATCACGATCGATCAATCAACTCACGGAATGTCAATCACATAAGTGCTTGATTGTTATGAGCGGCCAACGCCGCGCCCTTCTCTGACCAATCGTATCAAGTACGACTCGCCGTTGCGCTGCTCTACCCTGCAAGAGACCGAGAGCTCCGCTGACTGCCGACCACGGCCTGGAAGGGAACCGCCATGCGCGCCGCCGTCCTTGAAGCACCCAACACCCCGCTGCAGATCAAAGACCTCGTCCAGGACGAGCCACAGTACGGCGAAGTCCGCGTGCGCATGGGCGCTGCGGGCATCTGCGCCTCCGACCATCACGTGATCGACGGCAGCGCCGCGTTTCCGCTGCCGTCTGTGCTCGGACACGAGGGCGCCGGCACGATCGAATCCGTCGGACCGGGCGTCGCCGAGCTCAAGCCCGGTGACCGCTGCATCCTCTCCTTCGTCACCCCCTGCGGACAGTGCCCGACCTGTCGCAAAGGATCGCCGCAGCTCTGCGACCTGCACCAGGCGACCGGCTCCCGACTGCTCGACGGCAGCGTCCGACTCCACGATCAGGACGGACGCGAGGTTTTCCAGATGGGCAAGCTCGGCGTCTTCGGCGAGCACGTGGTGACGGCCCAGCAGGCCTGCTTCCCGATTCCCGATGCGCTGCCGATGGAAGTCGCCGCGCTGATCGGCTGCTCCGTCACCACCGGCGTCGGCGCGGTGATCAACCAGCCGACGGCCGAGGCCGGCATGACCGTCGCCGTGATCGGCGCCGGCGGCGTCGGACTCAACGCCATCCAGGGCGCGCGGATGCTCAACGCCTCGCGGATCATCGCCGTCGACATCCATGACCACAAGCTCGAGTTCGCCAAGCGCTTCGGCGCGACCGACACCGTCAACGCCCGCAACGTAGACGCCGCCGCGGCCGTCCGCGAGCTCTCCAACGGCGGTGTCGATTTCGCCTTCGACACCTTCGGCTCCGACATCACGGCCAACCAGGTCTTCCAATCGCTCGGCAAGGGCGGCACCGGCGTGATCGTCGGACTCGCCCCGACCGAAGCGGTCGGCTCCTTCGACCTCGTCGACATGGTCCGCAAGCAGAAGACCATGGTCGGCAGCTACTACGGCTCGGCCAGTCCGCACCGCACCTTCCAGAAGCTGGTCGACATGTACCTCATGGGCCGCATCGAGGTCGACCACATCGTGCAGCGCAAGTATCAGCTGGAGGAAATCAACGAGGCCTTCCAGGCCCTCGAGCGAGGCGAAGACGGCCGCGGCGTCATCGTGTGGGAGTAGCGGCCCCAGTCCCTGGTTCCTCCAGGGACCCGCCTCCCCAGTCCCTGGTTCCTCCAGGGACCCGCTTGGGGTGGGCTAGACTGGGGATATGGTTACTGAACCGGCTGATCCGCAGATTGACTATTGGGCTGACGACCTCAACGAGGAGCTCGTTGAGGCTGGCATGGACCCGCCCCAGGCCAAGGCCTTTGCGCGAGCCTTCCAGCTCGGCATGACTCGCGCGCTGCAGCATTGCGCGACCAAGGATGACCTGCGCTACGAGATCGACAAGCTGCGCGCCGAGATGCATCGCGAACTCGACCAGCTGCGCGCAGAGTTCCGGCGCGAGATCGACGAGTTGCGCGCCGACATCGACCGACGCTTTCGCGTCCTCTATTGGATTCTTGGCATCGGATTCGGCGTCGGGTTTGGTGGCATGTTTGCGCTGATGGCTGCGATCCTCTCGCGGCTCTAGGGGCCTCCCTCGTTCCCTGCTTCACGCAGGGACCCGCTTGGACGCTCGGCCTCCCCAGTCCCTGGTTCCTCCAGGGACCCGCTCGGACGCTCGGACGCCGAGCCCCGAGCAGACCCCTGGAGGAACCAGGGGATGGGATCTCGGACCAAGGGATGGGAGAGAGGGGCAGGGACCCGCCTGGGGTGGGCTAGACTGTGGACATGGTTACTGAACCGGCTGATCCGCAGGTTGACCTTTGGGCTGACACCCTCGAAGAGGAACTCGTCGAGGCTCAGATGGATCCGGCGCAGGCTAAGGCCTTTGCGCGGGCCTTCCAGCTCGCCATGTCCCGCGTCATGTACCAGTTCGCCACCAAATCCGACCTCTTGCTGGTCCGCGACGACCTCCGCCGCGAGATTGGCGCCTTGCGCGCCGAGATGCATCGCGAACTCGACCAGCTGCGCGCTGATGTGCGTCACGAAATCAGCGCAGTGCGCGAGGACATGCAGCGCCAACTAGACGAGCTGCGTGCGGATATCGACAGGCGATTTCGCGTCCTCTATTGGATTCTTGGCATCGGATTCGGCGTCGGATTTGGTGGCATGTTTGCGCTGATGGCTGCGATCCTCTCGCGGCTCTAGGGCCTCCCTCCCCCCGTTCCCTGCTTCACGCAGGGACCCGCTCGGGGCTCGGGTTCCCCCCTCCCCCCGTTCCCTGCTTCACGCAGGGACCCGCTCGGGGCTCGGCCTCCCCGTTCCCGTTCCCTGGTTCCTCCAGGGACCCGCTCGGGGCTCGGCTTCCTCCTCCCCCCGTTCCCTGGTTCCTCCAGGGACCTGCTCGGTTTCCTGTTCGGGCGCTGGGCACCGAGCTGACCCCTGGAGGAACCAGGGGATGGGAATTCGGAACCAGGGGATGGGAATTCGGAACCTGGGGATGGGATTTCCCACCAGGGGATGGGCGGGGGATTGTTGCGTGAATGTAAGACTTGGTGGGGATGGGGGCTTTGGGGCTTGCCATTGACATAGTTGCTTTGAGAGTATGGGCGCTGTCAGACAGATGTCCGCTGGGGTGTGGCGCGCATTGGGCATGCGCGGACTGCACAGCCCCGGCGGCGTAGAGCGAAGGAGGCGCGAACGCCAACCTCCGTCCCGTACTTGATACGGGATCCGTCCCGTACTTGATACGGGACAACGGCCTCCAGCGGAGGCTGCGCAGGCAGAACCCGAACTCGGTTCGGGACACCGACTCGCGGCAGGCATCAGGCGCCGACCGCTCGTCATCCCCGCTCAGGCGCGGGGAGCCTCTTGAAAGGGCAACACAATGATTGGAATTCTCGCGCGTACGCGCACGAATGCGGTGGCGTTAGCAACGCTCATCGCGCTCGTTGCCGCGATGGTTGTCTCGCTGGGCCCGGCCCAGGCGGCGATGGGGGATGTCTCGCACACTTCTGGATACTGCGTCCAGACCGGCGTTGATAACCCGGCAGCGGATCCGCCAACCACGGCCATGTACTGGGTGAGCACTGCGACAACGGCCCTCGCTGCTGAAGACGCAAACCCGTCGGCCCCTGACACCGGGGAGGTCACAATCGAGGTGGATGACGATGGAGGAGCGGTGGACGACCAAGGTACCTTGACCGGCGGCCGTGACGCGGACTCAGATCCTGACCACATTAGGGTCGAGTGCAACTCTGCTCTCGCGGGTCTGCCGGTTTCAGTCGCGCCCGACGTCAGCGGCAAGGCGATCGTGACAGCGAAGTCCGCAGCTCTCTCAGTGAGCGTCAACGACTCTGACAATGTTGTTGCAGCTGGCGGGCCAGATTTGACTGTCACGGTCCGCTTCAGCAACATCGTTCAGTTCACGCACAACGCGACCTTTAACACCGACAACATTCCGGACAACAATGTTGCCGTCACGTCAACGGCAATTGCCGGGACTGCCAGCCAGGAAGGTGCTGACGGGCAGGCCGGGCTCGATCTGCTTTGGATCCGCGTGAGTGGCGAGCTCGATAATCCCACAACACCGACAGCGGCCTGGGGTGCCGGTGCTAGCGCAGTTGATGACTACACGCTCACTGCGCCGTTGGCGATTCCCGCGGGCACTGCGGCTGGCGAGTACACCATCTCGGCAGCAGTCCTCTTCGACCCGAACACGAACGGAGCAGTCACCGATGACGATGGTGACACTGACTCCACCGACGAAGACGGGACTGTGCTGACTGGTTCAGTAGTTATCACCGTTGGTGACCCAGGCATGAATGCCGCGTCTGCTGCACTGTCTCTGGGAACAGCTACCCCTGACACCCCTTCAACGGTCAAGGTCGAGACAATTCCGGAAGATGGCACAGAGCCCGCCTCCGGTGGTGACGTGTGGCTCCGGCTGGTCACTTCCAACTCGCTCGGCGAGCCGGCGAACTCATCAGGCCTGACCGGCCTGACGATCATCGCGCCAGGTGGGAAACTCGCCATCCACGCCAACAATCCGCTCACTGGTCAGCCGATGGCGAATGCCGTTACCGGCGGCACGGGCTCCAACAGCGCCCAGATCACCACCAGCGTTGGCAACGTGATGCACATCAAGGTGGAGAAGGCGAATGGTAAGCCCGGCTCCGTTGATGTCTACGCGCAGGTGGTCGGCACTGACGGTGCGCCGCGCTCCAACACCGAAACGGTGGCCTTCACGGGTGCCAGCTCGAGTTTGACGCTTGGCGAGACCACGAGCATTGCTCCTGGCGGCAAGACTGAGTTCACCGTTGATGCCGCCGATGACGCAGGCAACGCTGGCAGCGTCGGGCAGCTTTCCTTCAAGGTGACAGATGCCGACGGTAAGGGCGTTTCGACCGGCAAGGTCAGGGTCACGAAGAGCACTGCCGGCTCTAGCACCCCTGACAAAGAAACGGACGACAACGCGCGCCAGACTGTCGGTTTGGTCGAGACGTTCTCGACTACGGCCCCAGGCGTCTACACCATTGAGACCTCCTTGGCCGGTGTTGCAGGCTCTGCTGCCTCGACCACGGTGACGGTGAGTGGAGCGGCCGCGACCATCGATCTTGATGTGTCGGCTGACCCGGATCCAGTTGAGCTGGGCTCGATCATTACTGTTGTGGCGACCGTGACCGACAAGAACGGTGCCCCGGTTGCCGACAAGACCCCGATCGACTTCGCCACCGGAGGCGCCCTGGAACTCACGGGAGTTGGCAAGGTTGATG